>NZ_JBFTND010000350.1:0-4336 GCF_056397305.1 Cupriavidus sp. 05N40 | reverse complement strand
GGCCGCAAGGAATGCATGCCCATCACCTACGAGAAACGGACGTCGCTCGGCCCGCTGATGGTGGGCGAGGAGGTGGTGCAGGTGGAGCCCGCCGTCCTGTACGTCACGGACTGGTATTGCCCGGCGGAGGCCTTTGTCCTGCGTACCGAGGTCCGCCAGCGCAACAAGCAGGACAAGGCAGACAACCGGCCGGAAAAGGTCGAGCGCATCGAGGTGACGGCGCTGGAGCTGGGCGCGCCCTGAGCGTTCGTGTCCGTGCCGTGCCGGAATGAAAAGAGCCCGCCGGATGGCGGGCTCTTTGCCGTACCGTGCCGATCCTGTCGATCAGCCGGCRGCGGCGGCCGAAGCGGGCTTCTTGCTCTTCTTGCTGCTCTTCTTGTGCGACTTCTTGGCAGCCGGTGCCGATGCGTCGCCGGTCAGGTCCGCGCGAGTGCTCTTGTTCGCGCCCTGGGTGTACGGGTCGAACTTGTCGCCCGACTTGGCGCCCTGGGTGTACGGGTCGAATTTCTCGCCCGACTTGGCGCCCTGGCTATACGGGTCGAACTTCTTCCCGCCGGTCTGGGCCTGGGCAGCCACGGAAACGGCGCCGATACAAAGCGCGATGGCTGTCGCGACGAACTTGTTCATGGTTTCTCCTGAAAAATGCCGCCTTGCGGCGGTTCGAATACGCGAAAAACTGCCTTGGGGAGAATCACCTTGCGCAAGCCTGGCAGCCCCCCAACCGTTTATCCGCTCAGTCCCAGTGTCGCCAACATTTCCTGCGCTTGTCAACTTGGGGTGTATTGCCGGGAACACGGTTTATGCCGGCCTATGGAAAGCCGCTATTGCGGCGATCCGCGGGACTTGCTTGACAGTTGTCACGCATGTTGATGATGCGCTACATCCGACATTGTGTGAATCAGATAAGTGAATAATAAGGCGCAAAAACCCCGCGGACCTCTCGGTCGACGGGGTTTCTTGTTACAGCGCAACGCGTGCGGGCTTACTCGGTCGCCACGTCCGAAGGATGCTTCCAGGCGTCACGTACCTGCGCGCTGGGCGCCAGCGCCAGGTTGATGTTGCGTGTCCCGATCGGCTGCTGGAACCATTGCTTCTGCAGCGCGAGGACCTGCGGCCCGGCGAAGACCGAGGCCAGGGTCTGGTCCACCAGTTCCTTCCACTGCGAATCGGCGCGCGACATCATCAGGGCGTTCTGTTCGGTCGACAGCGCCGGGCCCACGATCACGAACTGCGACGGATCCTTGGCGCGGGCGCGCAGGCCGGCAAGCAGCACGTCGTCCATCACGAAAGCCTGGGCGCGCCCGGATTCGAGCAGCAGGAAGGACTCGCCGTGGTCCTTGGCATAGATGTCGTGAAAGCCATACTGGGCCTTCAGGCGGCGCACATGGCGGTCGCCGGTGGAGCCGGCGCTCGTCACCACGTTCTTGCCGCGCAGATCCTCGAAGGACTGGATGCCCGAATCCGCGCGCACCAGCATGCGCACGGTGGAAATGTAGTGCGAGACGCTGAAGGCCACTTGCTTCTGGCGTTCCAGCGAGTTCGTGTTGGGCGCGCAATCCAGGTCGACCAGGCCGTTGACCACGGCAGGGATGCGGTTTTGCGGCGTGAGCGGCATCCAGCGGATCTTGATGGCCTTCAGGCCCAGCTTGACGCGGGCGGCTTCGGCGGCGCGCAGGCACAGGTCCACGGCGTAGCCTGCCGGCTCGCCCTTGTCATCGGCGAACGAGAAGGGCAGTGCCGATTCGCGGTAGCCCAGGACGATGGTGCCCGTGCTGCGGATCTTGTCGAGCACCGGGCTCTGGGCCAGGGCGGCATGGGGGGCGACGGCCGCCAGCGCACCGGCGGCGGCAAGAACGAAGCCAACGAGCAGGCGCGAGGCGCGTGCCGCGCCAACGCTTTTGAATGAGGCAAACGACAGCATGATGCGAGACTTTCAAAAGCGGCAAGCGTACGCCGGGTGCCGTGGCGCACAAAGTACATCTTCGTCATAAGTAAATACCCTGCCAGATATCCGGACGGCGAGCGACGGGCCCCGGCAAAGGCGCAGTGCTGGTATCACAAAATTTCACAGCGGCCGGCTTGCGGGCGGATCGATGTGCGCGGTACGCTACCGGGTTCGCTGCATCAGTGACGTGCGGTGATCACGACGGTGGGGAAACATGAGAATGTCGCGCAGGAAAATCGGGCTCGGCGTGGCCGCGATGGCGCTTGCCGCGGGCGTGGCCGTGCAGCTTGTCTGGCACCCGTTCGGCAAGGCCTGGAAAGGGCAGCCGCGGCAGATCGAGCTGGATTTCGGCCGCCCGGACGCGCTGGTCGACAGCGAAAGTCTGTCCAGCCTGCCGAAAGACATGCTGCGCGTGCCACTGCTGCGCGACGTCCTCACCGAGGACTTCGTGAACTACTACGAAGACAATGAAGGCCGTCTCTCGGCCGCCGGCGCCTTGCGCCGCATTGCCTTCGAGCATGACCTCGACTGGTCCGACGCCCTGCTCAGGCGGGTTTTCGACGAGCCCGGCAGGCTGATGGCCTGGCGCGGCGCCGACGGCACGCTGCGCTACTGGGCGCTGGCCATGGAGCGCAACGGGCTGGCCAAGGTGCTGCAGACGCTCGGCACCATTGCGCCGGCGGATACCCAGCTCACCCGCGCCGGCGAGATCGACGGCACGCCGCTCTACGCCTTGCGCATCGGCCCCGCGCGCAGCTTGCTGATCGCGGGCAAGGGCGAGCGCCTGGTGGTGCTGTCCGAGGCGGGCATGCTGCTCGATGCCGAAGGCAAGCCGATCGGCGCGCGCGCCAAAGCGGTGGCGGCATGGCTGTCCGACGATGCCGCCGCCCGCGAGGCCCCGCTGCAGGCGTTCGCGCTCGAACCCGTCAAGGGCGCGCCCAGGGGCCACCGCGTGGTGGTCGGCGCGAACTATCTGTCCTTCGGCTACCAGGCCTTCTTCCCCGGCATCGAGGCGTTGCGCTTCGACTTCGCCGGTGCCGATCCCAAGGCCGCCGCGGGCAGCACGGAATGGCAAGGCGCCGTGCTGGTCGATGGCGCGCGCCTGCCCGGCAAGTGGAATGCCGCCGCGCTCTGGCAGGCCTTGCCCGCGGATCCGGCTGCCTGTGCCACCCTGCCGGTCGACTGGCAGGCAGCCGGCAAGATGCTGCAGAAGGTCAGCGGCGGCAAGGACGAGCTTGCCGCCCAGGTCGGCCAGGCGTTCGAAGGCCCGGCCGCAGTTTGCTGGTATGGCAAGTCGGCTCTGGTCGCGCCCCTGTTCATGGCGCGCCTGAAGTCGGCCGAGGCTGCGTCCGCGCTGCGCCCGTTGCTGGCCGGTCTGTTCGAGCAGGTAATCGGTGCCTACGAGCCCGCGGCCGGCGGCGACAAGGGCACCTACGCGCGCCTGCCGGTGCAGGGGCGCAAGGGCGCAGGCGACGCCGAGCTGTGGTCGCGGCCAGTCAGCTCGCCGTATGGCACGCGCGAGGCCAAGGGCGCGCCGTTCGCGGCCCAGCTGTCCGCCGGCGCTTATTTTCCCGTGACGCTGGCGCTGGCCGGCAATACCGTGCTGTTCTCGCCCGACGCCACGCTCGTCGACGACGCGCTGGCGGTGCAGGGCAAGCGCTTCCCGGCGGTGGCCGACACCATGCCGCGCGACCGGCAGGCCCGCACGGTGCTGAGCTTCACGCCGTCCACGCTGGCGCTGCTGGTGCGGCGCGAAGCCACCAGGGCGCTGCCCGCCGACCAGGAAGCCCTGTTCCTGAACGCAGCGCGCGCGCATCTGTTCCCCAAGCTCAAAGCCCTCGGCGCTTATCCGGCGATGTCGCTGGTGCTGCCGGGCAACCTGCCTTCGGGCCGGGGCTGGGTGTCCGTGACATGGCAGCAGTCCGGCGCACCGCACGGCGTGCTGGCGGCCGCACCGGCCAGCGCGGCGCTCCTGCAGACGCAAGGCAGCCAAGAGGCCACGCAGTGACGGTCCTGCGCCGAGGCCGTCGCGGGATGCTGGCGGCGCTGGCCGCGGCATGCCTGCCGCTGGCCGGCCCGGGCCGTGCGCTGGCATTGTCGGGGCTTGAAGCCGCCGCGCCCGAGGGCGGCCAGCTCGACCCGGCCCAGACCACGGCGTTCCGGGCCTGGTTCGTGCGCATCGTCGGCGAGCAATTGCGGCAGGGCCCGACTCCGCGCTGGTACCAGCGCGACTGCGTCGGCCTGGTCCGCTTTGCCGTGGGCGAGGCGCTGCGCGTGCACGACGCACGCTGGCTGCGCGCCAACGGCATGCAGGGCGGCGCGGCGGCCCGCCAGTTGCCGCCAGAGCTCAGCCTGAGCCCGGCCCAGCGCACGCTCGGCCAGCGCTGGACC
>NZ_JBFTND010000349.1:0-4377 GCF_056397305.1 Cupriavidus sp. 05N40 | reverse complement strand
ATGGCGGGCCGGATGCCGGCCCGCCATTTTCCGCCATCGCCCGCCATTTCCAGTCATTTCCCGCCGGATGCGGTCCGGTCAGAACTTGTGGCGCAGGCCTACGGCCGCGCCGATCATCGTGCTCTGCCCGTTGGCCAGCGCATAGCTGTTGCCCAGTGAAAGGCTGTTGGCGTAGGTGGTAGCCAGCGATTCGAGCATCAGGCCGGCGTTCTTGGCGAACGCGGTGGTCACGTAGACGTCGGTACGCTTGGACAGCGAATAGTTCGCGACGAAGGCGATCTGCCAGGGGTTGGCTGTCTGCGTACTGCCGAACAGGCTCTTGACGTCGTCGTAGTTGTACTCGAGCGTGAGCCCCACGGCAGGCGTGACCTGGTAGTTCGCCCCGATCCAGTAATAGTCGTCGCGCTGGATCACGGAGCCTGCCGCATTCTTGTTCTGGCCCCAGCGATACCCGCCCATGAACCTGGCCGTGCCGTAGGTGTAGCTTGCGCCGACCACGGCCTTCTTCAGCGTGCCGCTGCCGGTGCCGATGGTCGGATTCCACTGGTCGTAGCCGAGGGTGACGCCAAACGGGCCGGCCTCGTACGCCGCGGCGGCACCGTAGGCGGTGTCGCGCCGGAACTGGCCCGGCACTTCGCCGTTGCCGCCGATGGGCGTCGCCACGCCGACTGTCGCGGGCAGGGCCACGCCCGTGCCGAACGACCAGTGGGCCAGCGCCTTCACCGGACCGAACTGGCCGGTGTACTTGACGGTGTTGTCCTCGCGGAAATTGGCGCCCGACTGCAGAACGACCGGCTCGTACTGCGTGGCATAAGCGGTCGGCGAGTAGTTGGCGAGCGCCTCGAAGATCGAGGTGTACTGGCGGCCAAGCGTGAACTGGCCAAAACTGCTTTGCACGCCCACGAAGGCCTGGCGGCCGAACAGGCGGCCGCTCTGCAGCGCATTGCCGGTATCCAGGCTGAAGCCGCTTTCCAGGACGAACACTGCCTTGAGGCCACCGCCAAGGTCTTCGACGCCGCGCAGGCCCCAGCGCGAGCCGGACAGTCCGCCCGAATCCATGCGGTAGACGTCATTGGACGGGCCGCGATTGAACTGGTTGGCCGCCGTGGGTACCGCGCCGACGTGGTTGACGTATTCGATGTTGGCGTCGACGACGCCATAGAGTGTGACGCTGGACTGCGCATATGCGCCCCCTGAGCACACCAGCAGCGATGCGATGGCAATGTTCTTCAATTTCATTTGGTCTCCTCTTCTTTCTTTCACCGGGTTACGGCGTCCGATTTTTCCGTTGACAGACGGATTTGCTTTGGGTGCTACTTTCTCTTGCGGCCACGTTCGAACGCGAGCGCCGGAGCGTGACCTATCTTCCACTCTAGCTGGCAGGCGTCAACGCCGCCAGCAATTCCGTGGCGCGTGGCCACGGCCCGTATCCGGCGGCGGGATTGAGGTGACCCACGTGGCCAAGGTCAACCAGCCGGCTGCCCCACGCGCGGGCCATCCCGGCGACCCGTTCGAACTTCGCCAGCGGATCATTGCGGCTCGCCCCGACGATGCTGGGGAAGGGCAGGAGCTGCGCTGGCGTAGGCAGCCAGCCGTTCTGTGCCAGGGCCGCCGGATCCGGGTACCCCGGTGGCAGCGGGTGATCGAAGTCCGGTGGCGCCGCCAGCAGCGCAGCCTGGATCGGACGCTGGTGCTGCGCGGCCCAGTGCACGGTGATGATCACGCCTGCGCTGTGGGCCACCAGGACCACCGGCCCGTCGATCTCGGCAATCGCTGCGTCCAGCTCCGCGACGCGCGCCGCGCAGCTCAGCTTGTCGTGTTCCAGCGGGGGCACCGAGCGGGCATTCGGCAGTTGCGCCTGGAGCAGCGTCTGCCAGTGTTCCGGCACATGGTCGCGCAGACCAGGCACCATCAGGATTGTGGTGTTGGGGTCAATCATTATGAAAGGGTGGGGGGTGGAGAGGTCAGGGCCGCGCCTGCGCGGCGCGCTGGCTTTGAATGCGACGCAGGTCGTTGGCGTAGTACTTGCGCCCGATCGCGAATGCCAAGGTGGCGCACAGCCCGGCCAGCGGAATGATCTGCAGGGCGCCGAGCAGACCGATCCTGTCGGCGATGACGCCCGTCACAAAAGGCCCGGGTGCCAGGCCCAGCAGGTTGTTGGCCAGCGTGAGCGTGGCGAAGGCTGTCGCGTGAATGCTTGGATGCGTCAGGTTGGCCACCACGGCGCTTGCCGGTCCGGCCGTACCGCCGACCAGCAACATGCCGGCACAGATCAGGACCATTTGCGCCGCGCCGGGGGGCGTGTGGAAGGCGGCCAGGAGCAGTGCGCAGCTGGTGGTGCTGTAGGCAATGGCCATCAGCCACTTGCGGGTGGGGGCGTTGCGGGCAACCCAGTCGGTCAGCGCGCCGCAGACAATCATGCCGGCGCCGGCGGCCAGCACGAAGGCGGCGGCCGTCAGGCTTGCGCGGTCCGTGGCCATGCCGTAGTAGCGCGACAGGTAGCTTGGCATCCACGCAAGCAGCGCACCTGTGACGAGCAACTGCATGGCGCTGCCGACATAGGCACAAAGAATCGAAGGCGCCGAAAACAGGGCGGAAACCAGGGGCCGCAATGCCAGGCGCTTGGGTGCCGCCTCGTCGCCCTTGTCCTCGCCGATCAGTTCGCGCTGCGCCTTCAGGCGCGGCTCGGTCACCACGACGCGAAACAGTGCGACCAGCACCAGGCCGAAGATGGCCATGCTGGCAAACGCCCAGCGCCACCCGAGGTGGGCGGAGAGGGCGCCGCCCAGTGCCATCCCCAAAACCGACCCGAACGGGCCGCCCGCGATGAACGCGGCGCTCAGGCTGGATCGCAGGCGACGGGGGAACACCGACAGCACCATGGCAATGCCCACGCTGCCGTAGGCGGCTTCGCCGATGCCCACGCACATGCGGGCGATGAACATCTCGCCGAAGTTTGTCGCCACCGCGCAGCCGAGCGTGGCGAGGCTCCACAGGGCCGCCATCAGCGTGAGGCTCTTGACGCGGCCCCAGCGGTCGGCCAGGACCGACAGCGGCAAGGTCAGCACGCCCACCATCAGCGCAACAACGCCGCCGAGTGCCCCCAGCTCTGTGTCGGTCAGTGCCCATTCGTTCTTCAGCAGCGGAAATACTGCATTGAGCACCTGGCGGGACATGTAGTCTGACAGCAGCAGGCCAAAGCCCAGTGCGAAGACCACCCACGAGTAGGGATGCGTCCCGGCTGGCCTGACCGGATTTACTGCCATGATGGAATGTGTGGAACGTTGTCCAAGCATAAATGCCTCTGATGGAAGACTTTGACTGCACTCCCGGCGGTCTGGGCCGGTGAGTCGACGCTTCCTTCCACGGCACCTGCCAGCGTCCGGTCGCAACTGATGACAAGTATCTAGGATCAGTTGCACACGGTTTGATGATCCGGGACATCAATTTTGCATCCTGGGACAGTCAGGGAAAACCTGAGGCGCTTGGCTCGGGCCTTACGCAAGCGGATGGACTGTGCGTTCTCGCTACCGCATTCGGCGACCCGTCTCATGTGCCTGCCGCTGCCTCGCGGCGCAAACCGGGGATGCCTGCTACGAAGTTGACGGGCGGGTTGCCGGCGTACCGGGCTGCGCCGCCGTCGGGAGTTGCCTCCGGGTGTTCGCTGGTCGTTGCATGACCGCACGACCGGGCTGCCGGTTCTTTGCGGGGCACCGCGGGCGACATGGCCGAATGGATGATGTGCCGGATGCAACCCGTCGGCTCGTGCGACACCCGTGCCAGCTCACCATGTCCGCGCCGCGGCCGTTCCCGGCAGCCCGGCCGACATGGCCGGCACCGGGGGGGCCGCGGCGCTATCAACGTCATCCGGCCGGTCTGTCTACTTCTTCTTGCCCTTCTCCGCCTTCCCGCCGGACTTCCTGTAGCGCTCCAGGTACTCGTCGCGCAGCTTGCGAACGCAACGACCGATCTTCACATAGTCTTCCTGGTTCAGGTTGGCCAGCGAAACCCGTCCCGATGGGTGGCGCGTACCGAATCCCTTTCCGGGCAGCAGCACCACGCCGGCTTCCTCGGCTAGCCGGAACAACAATTCGTGYGGCTCGACGGTATCAAGCAGCCATTTGACGAAATCCTCGCCGACTTCCCTGCTTTGCTGCTCGACATCGAGCAGCGTGTAATAGTCGACGACGTTCGAATCCACCGGCTCGGGGGCGACGCCCATTCCGCGATACAAGGCGGCCTTGCGGCTGCGGATCAGCCGCTTCATGGCGTCCTTGTAGTTGTCCGACGAATCCATCAGGGAGAACAGGGAGAACAGCACCATCTGCACTTGTTGCGGAGTGGAGAGGCCCGCCGTGTGATTGAGCGCCACGGTGC
>NZ_JBFTND010000348.1:0-4385 GCF_056397305.1 Cupriavidus sp. 05N40 | reverse complement strand
CTTCAAGTCCGATGCGCCGTGGAACGAATCGCGCTGGAAGAACCCCAAGTTCGACCAGCTGCTGCTGGCGGCGCGGGCCGAAACCGACACCGCCAAACGCATCCAGATGTATGCCGACATGCAGACCATGATCCACGAGGACGCCGGCATTGGTATCCCGCTGTTCCTGGCCAGCATCGACGGACATTCATCGAAGCTCAAGGGCTTGTCACCGATCCCGCTGGGTGGGCTGATGGGCTATTCGTTTGCGGAGCATGTGTGGCTCGATGCCTGACGGGGCGGGCGGGCCTTTTTCGCAAGGTTTCCGCCTGCGCCCCGTGCGGTTGGGCCAGGTTTATTTGCCGAGCCACTTGGYCGCATGCACCTCGTAGTCACCGACTGCCCTGGCCAGGTGCAGCCATTGGTCGACGAAGCCCTTGAAGACGGTGTCCCCGTTGGGCAGCAGGAAGATTCGAAACGGCGGCTCCCGGTGGCGCCGCCACGGTCGCGCTCGCTATCACGGCAGCACTCGTTGGGGCGGTCTCCGATCCGGAGGCGCCCCAATCATACTGCGATCGGGCCGCGTGCCGTTGGCCGGACCCGGTGAACCCTGCGTGTTAGCGAGCCTCGTCGCTGGTTTGGGCAATGGCGGCGCGCAGGATCTCCAGGGCTTCCTGCGCCGTTTCCGCGGAGGTGTTGAGCGGCGCCAGCAGCCGCACATTGTTCCGATGCACGCCGCACTTGATGACCAGCAGGCCGCGTTCGCGGCAGCGGTCGATCACCGCCTGGGCGAATGCCGCGTCGGGCTGGAACGGGTCGCTGTCCTTTACGAACTCCAGCGCCAGCATCGCGCCAACGCCACGCACGGTGCCGATGGCGGGGAACTCGCGCGCGAGCTGGTCGAGCCCTGCGCGCAGGGTTTCCGCCAGGGCGTGCGCACTGGCGAGCAACTGTTCTTCCTCGAACAGGTCGAGCACCGCCAGCGCAGCGGCGCAGGCGAGCGGATTGCCCGCATATGTGCCGCCCAGGCCGCCGGGTGCCGGCGCGTCCATGATCTCGGCACGCCCGACCACGCCGGACAGCGGCATGCCGCCGGCCAGGCTCTTCGCGACCGTGACCAGGTCGGGCTGGATGCCCGCATGCTGGAAGCCGAACATCTTGCCGGTACGGCCAAAGCCGGCCTGGATCTCGTCCAGGATCAGCACGATGCCATGCTTGCGGGTCAGCGCGCGCAGGGCCTGCAGGAACTCGTTGCCAGCAGGCAGGAAGCCGCCGTCGCCTTGCACAGGTTCGAGGATGATGGCCGCGACCCGGTTCGGGGCGATCTGCGTGGCAAAGAGATCTTCCAGCGCCCGGATCGCATCCGAGCCCGAGAAGCCACGGAATTCGTCGGGATAGGGCGTGTGATAGACGTCGCCGGCCAGCGGCCCGAAGTTCTGCTTGTACGGCGTGCTTATGCCGGTCAGCGTCGAGCCGAGCAGCGTGCGCCCGTGGAAGCCGCCGCGGAACGCGATGATTCCCGGCACATTGCGACAGGCGCGCGCGATCTTGACCGCGTTCTCCACCGCTTCCGCGCCGGTTGTCGCGAACAGCGTCTTGTAATGCTCGGCGCCGCCGACCAGCTTGTTCAACCGAGCGGCCAGCTCGACATAGACGTCGTAGCCGACCACCTGGAACGCTGCGTGCGTCACGCGACCCAGTTGCTTGCGCACTGCCTCGACGACCTTGGGGTGGTTATGGCCGATATTCTGCACGCCAATACCGCCGACGAAGTCGATATAGCGACGTCCCTCCACATCCCAGAGGAATGAACCCTCGGCCCTGTCGGCAAAGATCGGATGGGCGGTGACGACGCCATGCGGAACATGTTGGGTGCGGGCCGCGATATGGGCCTGGTTGGACTGGGTCATTGCGTTACGCCTCTTTCAGTTTCCGCGAAGTCGGGGTCGCGGTGTGGTTGCGAAGGGTTGGAGCCGGCAAGGATCTCTGCGAGGTGGCGCGGTTCGCGTCCGGTCAGCTTGCATTAGGGTCCGCGAGGGCACTCGGCTGGCGTTGGGGCATTGCTGTCATGGAGTTCGTTCGCGGCATGGCCGAAGCCTGCCGGGGTCATATCGCCAACGCTTGCGGGCAATCAGCGGGACCAGTATAGGGACGAGGCGGATAGCGCTTTGACCGAATGCGAGGGGTCGATCAGCAGCGAATCCTGTTGTGGCGGGATGAACAGCAGTTCCTTCGACGGGGATGCATGGCAGGCTTTGCCGGCAAGGCCCGCCATGCAAAACGGCCGGCTTGCGCCGGCCGCTCGATAGGAAGCGGAGCGTTATCAGTCCAGCAGCCCCTGGCAGACGTACTTGATATGCATGTACTCTTCGAGGCCATGGCGCGACCCCTCGCGTCCGTAGCCGGAGTCCTTCACGCCGCCGAAGGGGGCCGCTTCCGCTGCCAGCGCGCCCTCGTTGATACCGACAATGCCCGACTCAAGCGCATCGGCAAGGCGCCAGATCCGCCGCACGTCATTTGAGTAGAAATACGCTGCCAGCCCGAACGGCGTGGCGTTGGCCGCCGCGACCACATCGGCCTCGGTACTGAAGCGCGTAACCGGCGCCACCGGCCCGAAGGTCTCCTCGCAGGAGCACTCCATCGCGGCATCCACATCGACCAGCACCGTTGGCGCATAGTAGTTCGGCCCGGGGCACTGTTCGTTGCGGATTCGCTCGCCGCCGACGACCACGCGGGCACCACGGCTGACCGCGTCCTTCACATGGCGTTCGATCTTGTCGACCGCGCGCGCGTTGACCATCGGGCCGATCTGCGCGGCCGGGTTCGTGGCGGGGGCGACGACCAGCGCGCCGACGCGCGCGGCAAGCTTTTCGACAAAGGCGTCGTGTACCTTGTCCTGAACGTAAATGCGGTTAGGGCACACGCAAGTCTGTCCGCCGTTGCGGAACTTGGCGGCCATCAAACCTTCGACGGCGGCATCGAGATCTGCATCGTCGAACACGATAAACGGGGCATTGCCGCCCAGTTCCAGCGACAGCTTCTTCAGCGTATCGGCGGAGCGGCGCGCCAGGTGTTTGCCCACCGGCGTCGAGCCGGTAAAGGTGATCTTGCGCACCCGGGCATCGTCCAGCCATACATCGACGACTTCGGCCGCGCGCTCGCGCGAGGCGGTGACGATATTCAGCACGCCCGGCGGCACGCCCGCCTGTTCGGCGAGCCTGACCAGCGCCAGCGAGGTCAGCGGCGTATCCTCGGCAGGCTTGCACACCACCGTGCAGCCGGCAGCCAGCGCCGGCGCGATCTTGCGCGCGATCATCGCTGCCGGGAAGTTCCATGGCGTGATCGCCGCGATGACGCCGACCGGCTCGCGCAGTGCCAGCATGCGTCGGCCGGGCACTGGCGCGGCGATCACGTCGCCATCGGCGCGCGTGGCTTCTTCGGCAAACCATTCGACATAGCTCGCGGCATAGAGCACCTCGCCTTTGCCTTCCGCCAAGGGCTTGCCCTGCTCGCGCGAGATCAGGCGGCCAAGGTCTTCCACGTGGCTGACGATCAGGTCGTTCCAGCGCTTGATGATCTGCGCGCGGTGCTTGGCAGGGGTCTTGCGCCAGCTTGGGAACGCTGCGTGAGCGACATCGACGGCGCGGCGTGCGTCCGCCGCACCGCTATCCGGTACCGCCGCAAAGACTTCATCCGTTGCAGGGTCCGCCACGGACAGTGTGCGATCGTCGGCCGCGCCGCACCATTCGCCGCCGATAAAGTTGCGGCCGGGAAGCAAGGTCTGGTTCTGGAGGGACAAAGGCATGAACAAATTCTCCTAAGGAAAGGGGTCAGGCGGTGACGCCGGCGGGCACTGTGCCGTCGCTATGCAGATCGACTTCATCGATCCAGCCGCGGCGCAGCTCGGGCACCGAGCGCGCCAGCAGCGCGTAGTAGGGGTGGTGCGGACCGCGGTCGTAGTCCTGGTGCGCGACCTGGGTCAGCTTGCGGCCATGCTGCATCACCACGATCTCGTCGCAGATCGAGCGCACGGTGTGCAGGTCGTGGCTGATGAAGAGGTACGAGACACCCAGTTCCTTGCGCAGCTCGGCCATCAGGTCCAGGATGGCCGCGCCGACCACGGTATCCAGCGCCGAGGTGATCTCGTCGCACAGGATCAGCTCCGGCTCGGCCGCCAGCGCGCGGGCCAGGTTTACGCGCTGTTTCTGCCCGCCGGACAGGCCACCGGGCGTGCGCTGCGCCACGCTGGCCGGCAGCCGCACCAGATCGAGCAACTGGCGAATCCGTGCCCGTTTCGCTTCGCCTTTCTGCCCGCCGGACAGGCCACCGGGCGTGCGCTGCGCCACGCTGGCCGGCAGCCGCACCAGATCGAGCAACTGGCGAATCCGTGCCCGTTTCGCTTCGCC
>NZ_JBFTND010000347.1:0-4414 GCF_056397305.1 Cupriavidus sp. 05N40 | reverse complement strand
GTGCGGCAGTGCTTTCCTACACCTCCAGCCACTCCTTCCGGATGGCCGCGTTCGCCTTCAGGTCCAGCGGCGTGCCCTCGAACACGATGTGCCCGTGCCCCATCACGTAGACCCGCTGCGAGATGTCCAGCGCGATGGCCAGCTTCTGCTCGATCAGCAGCACGGACACGCCGCGCTCCTTGAGCGTCTTGAGGTAATCGCCGACCAGCGTGACGATCATCGGCGCCAGGCCTTCGGTGGGCTCGTCGATCAGCACGAGATCGGGGTCGCCCATCAGGGTGCGGCACAGCGTGAGCATCTGCTGCTCGCCCCCGGAGAGCACGCCGGCGGCGGTGTTCTCGCGCTCCTTCAGGCGCGGGAACATGTTGTACATGTCCTGCACCGTCCAGCGCGGCTTGGCCTGGCGCGGATTGCGCTTTTCGCCGAGCAGCAGGTTCTGGCGCACCGTGAGCGTGGGGAAGATGTCGCGGTTCTCGGGCACGTAGCCCACGCCCAGGTGGGCGATCTCGAAGGTGCGGCGGCCGAGGATCTCTTCGTCGCGAAAGCGCACCGAGCCTTCGGCCTTGACCATGCCGAGGATGGCCTTGGCCATGGTGGAGCGCCCCACGCCGTTGCGCCCGAGCAGCGCGACGATCTCGCCTTCGTCGATATGGGCGTCCACGCCGTGGAGGATGTGGCTCTTGCCGTAGTAGGCGTGYARKCCKKKSACGTCCAGCATGCGCTTGCCCATCAGTGCGCTCCTTCSRTGGCSGGTTCGTCGAGGGTSGTKCCSAGGTAGGCYTCCTTGACCTTGCGGTTGGCGCGGATAGCCTCCGGCGTGTCGGTGGCGATCACCTCGCCGTAGACCAGCACGGAGATCCGGTCGGCCAGGCCGAACACCACGCTCATGTCGTGCTCGACCATCACCAGGGTCTTGCCCACCGTGACGCGACGGATCAGTTCGACTGCATGGTCGGACTCGGAGCGGCTCATGCCGGCGGTGGGCTCGTCGAGCAGGATGACTTCGGCGCCGCCGGCAATGGTGATGCCGATCTCCAGCGCGCGCTGCTCGGCATATGTGAGCAGGCTGGCCTGGGTATTGCGGCGATGGTGCAGGCCGATCAGTTCCAGTACTTCCTCGGCGCGCTCGCGCGCGTCGCGCAGCTCGGACAGGCGGTGCCAGAACGAGTACTTGTAGCCGAGCGACCACAACACGGCGCAGCGCAGGTTCTCGAATACCGAGAGCCGGTGAAAGATATTGGTGATCTGGAAGCTGCGCGACAGCCCCATGCGGTTGATCACGAAGGGCTGCAGGCCGCCGATCTCCTGCCCGTTGAGCTTGACCGTGCCCGAGCTGGGCGCGAAGCGGCCGGAGATCAGGTTGAAGGTGGTCGACTTGCCGGCGCCGTTGGGGCCGATCAGTGCGTGGCGCTCGCCCTTGGGGATGGTCAGGTTGACGCCCCGGATGATTTCGGTCTGGCCGAATTTCTTGCGTACATCGTTCAGTTCCAGTGCCGCGCTCATGCCTTGCCTCCTGCTGCTGCCATTTCGGCCTGTACCTTGTCCCAGGTGGCGCGCACGCGTGCGCGCGCCGCACGGCAGGCCAGCAGCCCGCCCACCCACAGCGCGGCCGCCACCAGCCAGGGCACCGCGGTGCCGGCGTCGAAACCGATGCCGAACAGCGACATGGCGGTGCCGTTGGCACTGTCCACCTGCACCTTGTAGACCAGCTCCACGGTGAGGATCACCGCGGCCAGCAGCACCAGCCCGGCACCCGCGGCGCGGCCGTAGTCGGGCAGCATGGCGCGCAGCTTGCCGCGCGCCAGCAGCGGCACCTGCATCATCAGCAGGCTGGCGATGCCGCCCGGCACGAACATGACCATCAGCACGAAGAACAGGCCCAGGTACAGCAGCCACGCCTTGGTCAGGTCCGACAGCGCCACCGCGAACAGGATGAACACCACGGCGCCGATCACCGGGCCGAAGAACACGCCGGCGCCGCCGATGAAGGCCGCCAGCAGCACGCCGCCGGAGCGCACCGCGCTGACGTTCTCGGCCGAGACGATCTCGAAGTTGATGGCGGACAGCGCACCGGAGATGCCTGCGAAGAAGGCCGACAGGATCAGCACCAGGTAGCGCACGCGCTGGGTGTTGTAGCCGATGAATTCCACGCGCTCCGGATTGTCGCGCACGGCGTTGGCGATGCGGCCCAGCGGCGTCTGCGTCCACGCGTACATGGCCGCCATCGACAGCAGGCACCACACCGCGATCAGGTAATACACCTGCCGGCCCGCGCCGAAGGTGATGCCGAGCACCGATTCGCCCACCACGCGGTTGGTGGAAATGCCGCCCTCGCCGCCGAAGAAATCCGGGAACATGAGCGAGCTGGCGAACACCATCTCGCCGATGCCCATGGTGATCATGGCGAAGGTGGTGCCGGATTTCTTGGTGGTGACGTAGCCGAACAGCACGCCGAAGAAGGCGCCGGCCAGGCCGCCCACCACCGGCAGCAGCGACACGGGCAGCCACACCTTGCCCGCGCCCACCATATTGAGCACGTGGATGGCGATGAACGCGCCCAGGCCCGCATAGACCGCGTGGCCGAACGACAGCATGCCCGTCTGGCCAAGCAGCATGTTGTAGGACAGCGCGAAAATGATCATGATGCCCATCTGCGACATCAGCGTGATGGCGAACCCGCCCGTGAAGAACAGCGGCAGCACCAGCATCAGGAGCGCGGTGCTGCCCCAGATCAGCCAGCGCGCCAGGTTCAGCGGGCGGTAGCGCATGGTGCGGCCGGTCACGACCGCCTCGCGGCGTTGTTGCATTGTCGTCTCCATGCTGTCAGCCCTCCCGGGTACCCATCAGACCACGCGGGCGGAAGATCAGCATCACCACCAGCAGCAAATATGGCAGCACCGGGGCGACCTGCGCCACCGTGAGCTTCCACAACGAGGACAGCGGCGTGCTGTCGGTCACCTGCAATCCGATCGTGCCCAGCAGGCCAGCCACCGAGGCATCCAGCGTGACGGCGAAGGTCTGCAGCACGCCGATCAGCAGCGAGGCGATAAACGCGCCCACCAGTGATCCCATGCCGCCCACCACCGCCACCACGAACACGATCGACCCCACCGCGGCCGCCATCGATGGCTCGGTGACGAAGGCATTGCCGCCGATCACGCCGGCCAGCCCGGCCAGCGCGGCGCCGCCGCCGAACACCATCATGAACACGCGCGGCACGTTGTGGCCGAGCGCCTCGACCATCTCCGGATGCGTGAGCGCGGCCTGGATCACCAGCCCGATGCGCGTGCGGGTGAGCACCAGGTAGATCGCCACCAGCATGGCCAGCGACACCAGCATCATGAATGCACGGTATTTGGGGAAGGACGAGGTGAAGACCGTGAACAGCGGGCCATCGAGCTCGGCCGGGATGCGGTAAGGCACGGCGGCCAGGCCCCACACCAGCTTGACGCCTTCCTCGATCAGGTAGGCCAGGCCGAAGGTAAACAGCAGTTCCGCCACGTGGCCGTACTTGTGCACGGTGCGCAGGCCGAAACGCTCGACCAGCGCGCCGGCACCTGCCACCAGCAGCGGCGCGAAGATCAGCGCCGGCCAGAAGCCGATCTTGCTGGCGATGGTATAGGCAAAATACGCGCCCAGCATGTAGAAACTGGCATGCGCGAAGTTCAGCACACCCATCATGCTGAAGATCAGCGTAAGCCCGGAAGAGAGCATGAAGAGCAACAGCCCGTAGCTGATGCCGTTCAGGAGGGAAATGACGAAGAATTCCACAACAAGTCCTTCATTCTGACGCCGGCCAGCCGGGCGGCCGCCGGCGGTCGGCCGGTCACAAAAGACTGCTCCAGGGGTGAACACAGCCCGCCCGGCGCGACCGCTGCCACCCGGGCCGGCCGGCGTATGCAGGATCGGATGGCGCGCCGGGATCCGCCGCGCCTCCGCCGGACGCAGGCTTAGCTCGGGCGCTTCATCTGGCAGGAAGTCGGCTGCGCCGCCACGTACTCGTCCATCAGCGCATTGGTCTTCCAGCCATAGCCGGTGTTTTCCTGGTCGTACTTGACTTCCTTGCCGTCGACCTTGGTCCAGGTGGCCACCACCAGCGACTGCTGGACCTGGTGGTCGGAGCCACGCATTTCCACGATGCCGTTCATGCTGTCGACCTTCATGCCCTCGAGCACCTTGGCCACCTTGACCGGATCGGTCGACTTGGCTTCCTTGAACGCCTTGCCCAGCATGGCGACGCCGGTGTACGCGGCCATCACGTAGAAGTCATCGTTGTACTTCTTCTTGAAGCCTTCGATGACCTCGGAACCCTTGAAGCCCTTGTTGTTGGCGTTGTAGTAACCCACGTACTTGACATGCTCGGCGCCGGACGCGCCCATGGCGGTCGGCACGCCGGTGGTGGCACCGTAGTAGG
>NZ_JBFTND010000346.1:0-4421 GCF_056397305.1 Cupriavidus sp. 05N40 | reverse complement strand
GCGGCGCCGTCTTGCGCTCGATCAGCGATAACAGTTCCTGTCTTTCTTTCTTCGCCAACTTCACTGGCGTTGCATGGCGGCCTCGACTCATCCCGCCATGATATCCGAGGCGATTATTTATTCAAGCTATTTACGGGATGTTGTACTAGGTCCCATCGGCGGCATGAATTGTTCTGCAGCCCTAGCTTTTACGTCGCCCTCGAATCGCGGCCTCTGAAACAATGGATTGGCACGATCGTTCGTCCACCGGATATTTCGCTTCGGTAAGATGCAGGCCCCACACTCCGGTATCGAGGCGTTCTTTCCCGAAAGGGGCGATTCCGATGATGGCCGGCATCTCGCCGTCATTTCGCCCGGCAACTTGTGAAAATGTCCCCAAAGGCGATTGAGCCTCTAACGAGCGGCCATTTCTGGGCCACGCCCCGCGCACCCTTTCCACTAGACGGTCCGAATGGACATGATGGGGTCTTCCCTGGGGCCCGCTGTGTGAGCGACGGCAAATGGGTCACGTTCTAGGCTGAGGGAGGGGGGGGATGTCAAACCGCGTGCTCGCATCAACCACCTTTCGATACTTTGGCGCTGCTTCACTCTGCGGCAGTGCCGCATATATCTGACTTGATGCCGGCGACGAAGACGTTTATTGTGTCCGTTCGGCGCGCGCTCCCAGCGCACCGAACGCTCCTCGCACCGATACGCACCCACTGCCGTCGCCACCATCCACTGTGGAATCGAGCTCGGGGCAGCAGTCGTAGTTCGTTTTTCCAGCCACGACAAAGGAGGCCGATATGCTAAGCCCGCATGAAATCGCCGCGCTGCTGCTGCTTGGCGACACGCAGGAGATCGACGACCTCGAGCCCGAGCAATTGGACACCTTATTGGCTCACAAGCTGGTCACGTTGGAGCGTGGTCATGATAGCGGCGATGCCTACCCCCGCCTGACAAGTCAGGGGCATTACATGCTTGAAGCCGTGCGCCGCATTCGGTAATGCGTCCGTCAGCTTGTGCCGAAGGCCAAGCGGAGCGCGCTTGGCACTTTCCGGCCTGGCAAACGCCGCCCTCCCGATTGCGACGCCCGACGCGCTTCCTATCGATGAAGTAGCGTGAGAGCGTGCCGGCAGACGTTCTCGGCGGTAAAGCCGTATTCGCGCAGCATCACCTCACCGGGCGTCGACGCACCGAAACGATCTACCGCCAGCACGTCGCCACCCTCGCCGATAGTCGAGGCACACCCGCTCTGCCGTGGAAGACAGGCCACGAAGCCTCGCTGCAAGTGACTCTCCGGCCGGCTACCGCCTGATTTCGCTCCAATAGTACGGCTACCCCACATAGACAACGGACAACGCCACAGGGAATTCCTCGAATTTTGCACCGTCAGGCTCATGCCACGCCTTGCGCAAGGGGCCGGCGGCTTCCTACCATGAACTTCAGGTGCCAAGGTTGCCAAAAGTGGAGTGCGTCATGAGTGAGGACACAGTCGTTACCGTTACCGTGCAGGATAATGGGCCCTTGCGTATCAAGGGCCCTGTCAAGATCGTGACTCCGACAGGCGAGCCATTCGTCTTCGAGGGCGAGCAGGTTTGGCTGTGCCGCTGCGGGCATTCCGAGAACAAACCGTTTTGCGACGGTTCGCACAAGCGCGTCGGGTTCTCCAGCATGCCGAGACCGAAGCCAGAGTAAGGTTTGGCAGTTGTCAGTGCTCTACTGTCGGCCGGCTCGATTGCGATGCGACGTCGGCGGATCTGGCGAATGCGAATGTCTCGTCCGCCGGCGATAGCATCAGAACCTCCAGAAGAGGAACTGTCGATGCCGTGGCTTATGAACCGTGCGAGGAGGCCGGGTCTCGGGGCCGAGCTGCGCATCCGGATCGATCACTCGCGCGCGCAGCGCCATGTCGTAGAACGCGCCCACCATCGGCAGGGCGCTGTGCGCGCCCTCGCCCCAATAGTTTCCGAGCGTCACACGTCCATCGTCGAAACCCACCCACGCGCCCGCGACCAGTTGCGGATGCATCAGGATGAACCAGCTATCCGCGTTGTCCTGCGTCGTGCCCGTCTTGCCGGCCACGTCGGCGCGAATCCTGAAGCGCGTCCGGATGTCCGCGCCGGTGCCCCGGCTAACGACATCGCGCATCACGTCGACTAGCGTTTGCGCTGCACCGGCTGGCAGCGCCTGTTCCGGCGATGTGCTCGCGAATGTGGCGAGCACTTTGTGGTCGTGATCCTCGATGCGCGTGACCATGCGCGGTTCGATATAGGCACCGCGGTTCGCGATCGTGCTGTACGCCGACACCATTTCCTTGAGCGTGACCGGGCTCGTGCCGAGCGCGAGCGACGGCACCGCTTCGAGCGGACTTGTGCGCACACCCATCGCGTGCGCTAGCCGTGCGACCTTCTCGGGCCGTTCCTTTTGCATGAGCTGAGCGGTGACGCGGTTGCGCGAATACACAAGCGCGTCGCGCAGCGTCATCGGCCGGCCGGTGGGCGGTTCCGCGTCGGTAGGCCGCCAGATCGCATCGCCGGTCAGCGCAATGGCGACGTCCCGGTCTACGATCGTATCGCTCGGCCGCGCGCCGTCCGCGAAGGCCGCGCCGTAGACGAACGGCTTGAACGTGGAACCCGGCTGACGCCGGGCCTGCTGCACGTGATCGAACGGTTCGTCACTGAAGTCGCGGCTGCCGACCCATGCCTTGATATCGCCGTTGCGCGGATCGATCGCGACAAAACCCGCCTGGATCTGCGTCTTGCTCCGGCAGAGCGCACGGACGAACGTGGGGTTCGTTCCAAGCTTCGCGAGCGCGGTCTGATCCGATTGACCAGCATCGCGCGCGGCGCGGTAGTCGGGCGTCTGCCGGATGAATGCCCGGAACAGGTCGCTGCCCGGCCGGCAGCCCGTGCGTTCGTTCCATGCGCCGTTCGCGATCCATTGCAACTGGTTCGTCTGCCAGTCCATCGCCTGCGCTGCCATGGTCTGCAGACGCGAATCGATCGTCGTGCGCACGACCAGCCCGTCGGCATAGATGTTGTAGCCGTTGCGATCGGCCCAGGCGCTCAGCCACTTGCGCAATTGCGCCGAAAAATGCGGCGCGGCGCCCGGCGGCGCAGTCTGCAACTCGAAATTGACGTTGAGCGGTTGTCGCTTCAACCAAGTGTAGGCATCGGGCTTGAGCTTCCCGTACTTGTTCATCTGCCCGAGCACCGTGTTCCGCCGCTGCAATGCACGCTCGGGATTGAGCACAGGGTTGTAAGTGCTGTTGGCCTTGAGCATGCCGACGAGCGTTGCGCTTTCAAGAACGTTGAGCTGGCTGGCCGATTTGCCGAAGTAGGTGCGTGCGGCCATTTCCACGCCGTAGGCGTTGTACAGGAACGGCACCGTGTTCAGGTACGTCTCGAGGATCTGATCCTTGCTGTACACGGCTTCGATCTTGAAGGCCGTGATGGCTTCCCTGAGCTTGCGCGTGAGGGTTGGTGCGCGGCCGATCTCGTCGGGATACAGGTTGCGCGCCAGCTGCTGCGTAATCGTCGAGCCACCTTGCCGGTCGCCGGAGAACGTATGCAGCGCGGCCGACGCGGTGCGCTTCCAGTCGATGCCAGGATGCTCGTAGAAGCGGCGGTCTTCGGTCGCGATCAACGCGTCTACCATGTACGGCGAGATCTGCTTGAGCGGCACCCACTTGCGGTTGACCGGCTTGAACTCGTCGAGCAGTTTGCCGTCGGCCGACACGATCAACGCTGGCCGATCGACCCGGGCTTTGCGGATGTCGTTGATGCTGGGCGTAAACGGCACGAGCGCAAGCCCATACAGCACGAAGAGCGCCGGCAATGCGGCGAGCATCAGCGCGATGCCGCGTCGCGTGGGGTGGCGAAGGCGGCGCAGCGCGCTGTTGAAAACGCGTCTGGTTCTCGTGCTGCCGGCGGCTGCCAGCGGTTGGACGCGGGCGAGCCACCGTGCGCAATGCTCACGAAACAACGATGCATATCGGCGATTCACGGTGGGGGGGCGCTGGCGGAAAGAGCGGGATCGTACCAAAGCGCAAGGACGCTTCTGTCGTCAAAGCGGGGTGCGGCACGCGGAACTGACAAACAATTACAATTGTTTCGTGTGGGCAACGTTCGCCATGGCAGAGGAAGCAGCGATCACCAACCTTGAACTGAATGAACGCTCGCCCCCATGCTGGACAGATGCCGCACCTCGATATCCGGATTCGCCGTCAGCAGTTCCTGCACGACATCTTCGTTTGCGCCTTAGAAGATACGTTAGCTTGCGCGGAAGTGCCTTGCATGGCGCTTTTAAAGGAGCGCTGCTCTTTAAGGAAAATTGTTACCGTCGCCCTGCATCGCATAGCCGGCGGGCGACCAGCGGGAGCAAATTTGTACAGACCGAAGGGAACACTTTAAGTGGCGCGTGCGATCTGTGTTCTGTAA
>NZ_JBFTND010000345.1:0-4500 GCF_056397305.1 Cupriavidus sp. 05N40 | reverse complement strand
CTTCAGCAGCGCGAAGGGCGTGGCGAGCACGATCAGCATCGCCATCACGATAAAAGTGTACGGGCGACGCAGCGCCAGCTGGACCATGGACACGAGGCGGGTCTCTTGTGGAAAGGACGACGGAAAGAACGACGGAATGAACGACGGAAAGAACGGCAGGATCGCTGCAGATCGTCGACACCGCCACCGGACCAGGGCGCGCGGGCGGCATGCGGTGGCGAGGACGTTTGCCCGAGCCCGCAGATGCGCTCATTGCGTCGACAGTGGACGAATATAGCACGGCGTTTGCGGCGCGGCAGGCCTTCGCTGGCAAACGCCGATGGCCGCTTTCAAAGGTGTTGCGCGCAGTGCAAATACATTCACGCAGACATTTATCGGGTGCGCGAATGCATGGACATTACCCCCTCACCCGCCCTGCCGGACGCATAAGCAACTGCGGCATTATTCGTTCCCTGCCGGCCGGCGCTCGCCTACCCTTCTGCGCTTATCGACGGACAATGCAGGAACGGCAATGGCGCAAGAACTCGACAAACAGCGGCGCACGGTGGTCAGCAGCGTGCTCGCGGCCGGGGCGGCTGCCCTGCTCGGCTTGGCGCAGCCGGCCCGCGCGCAAGCGCAAAAGCACACGCTGCGCATCGGCTACCAGAAATCCTCCACGCTGATGATCCTGCTGAAATCGCGCGAGACGCTGGAAAAGGCGCTGGCGCCGCTCGGCGCAACGGTGCAGTGGTACGAATTCACCTCCGGGCTGCCGCTGCTGGAGTCGCTCAATGTCGGCAACCTGGACCTCAGCGCCGACGTGGCCGACGCGGTGCCGCCCTTCGCCCTGGCCGCCGGCGCCAGCCTGACCTACTACGCGATCGAGACCCCGTCGCCCGAGGCGCAGGCCATCGTGGTGCGCCAGGATTCGCCGATCAGGGAAATCGCCCAGCTCAAGGGACAGCGCATCGCCTTCGCCAAGGGTGCCGGCGCACACTACCTGCTGCTCGAGGCCCTGGCCAGCGCGGGCCTGTCGATCCGCGACATCGAGCCGGCTTACCTCAGCCCGGCCGACGCGCGCGCCGCCTTCGAGCGCGGCAGCGTGGCCGCCTGGGTGATCTGGGATCCGTTCCTGGCCGCCGTGCAGCGCCAGGCCAGCGCGCGCATCCTGCGCGACGGCAAGGGCCTGGCGAGCTACCGGCGCTTCTATCTGGCCGCCACGCCATACGCCCAGAAGCACCCGGAAGTGCTAGCGGCGGTCTACGACGAACTGCGCCGCGCCGGCGAATGGATCAAGCAGAACCCCGCAGCCGCGGCGCAATGGCATGCGCCGCTGATCGGGCTGGACGCGGCCACGGTGGAAGCGGCCAACCGGCGGCGGACTTACCAGGTCCAGACCGTCGACGCCGCATCGCTGGAAGAGCAGCAGCGGATCGCCGATGCATTTGCCAGCCAGAAGATCCTGCCGCGCAAGGTGGTGGTGGCGGATTCGCCGGTCTGGAAAAGGGCCTGAGCGGCCTGGGTCCGCGCCAAGCCTTGCCGCCGGCGCCGCGCGCGCCACTTCCGGCGCCGGCCGGTGGGCATCCCGGATCTGGCGTATAGTCGGTTGGCATCAATCTACCGGATGCAACCTTCCATGCCACCCAAGACCGGGCAGGCCGAGCCTGCTGCGCTGCGCATCGGCATCGTCGTCTACGACGGCTTCCAGGCCATGAACCTGGCGGTCAGCTCGGTGCTCGAGTTCGCCAACCTCACCGCCGGCCGCCCGCTCTACGCGCTCTCGCTGCTCTCGGAGCACGGCGGCCCCGTGCTCACCTCGGGCGGCTTCGCCGTCACCACGAAGCCGTTCGACGACACGCCTTTCGACACGATCCTGGTGGTGGGCGACAACGAAATCCTGCCCACCAGCCCCGGCATGGTCAGCTTCCTGCAAAAGGCGGCGCAATCCTCGCGCCGCATCGGCGCCACCTGCACGGGCGCCTTCAACCTCGCCGAGGCCGGCCTGCTCGACGGCCGCCGCGCCACCACCCACTGGTTCTTCGCCAGCCACCTGCGGCGCGCCCATCCCAAGGTGAAGCTGGAGGAAGACCGCATCTTCATCATCGACGGCCCGGTCTGGACTTCCGCGGGCATGACGGCCTGCATCGACCTGGCGCTAGCGCTGGTGGAAAAGGATGCGGGCGCCGAGGTCGCGCGCCAGGTGGCGCGCAAGCTGGTGGTCTATCACCGCCGCGCGGGCGGGCAATCGCAGTTCTCGGCGCTGCTCGAGCTGGAGCCCAAGTCGGACCGCATCCAGCTGGCGCTGGACTTCGCCCGGCAGAACCTGCATGCGGAACTCTCGGTGGAACAACTGGCGCAGGCCGCGCACCTGAGCCCGCGCCAGTTCAGCCGGGCTTTCCGCGAAGAGACCGGGCAGACGCCGGCCAAGGCGGTGGAGCACCTGCGCGTCGAAGCCGCGCGGCTGATGATGGAGTCGGGCCGGCATCCGATCGACGTGGTGGCAAGGGACACCGGCTTCGGCGACCGCGAACGCATGCGGCGCGCATTCCTGCGCGCCTTCGGCCAGCCGCCGCAGGCGATCCGGCGCATGAGCCGCACGGAAGCGGAGCCCGCCCCGGCCTGACCGGCGCGCCGGGGCCGGGCGACAGGCCTAGCCGTGATTCGCCGCGAACCGGTCCGTGGCGGCGAGTAGCTGGTCGAGGATGCCAGGCTCGGACCATGCATGGCCAGCGCCTTCGATCAGGTGGAAATCGGCTGTGGGCCAGGCCTGGTGCAGCGCGTAGGCGTAGCGTGCCGGGCAGGGCATGTCGTAGCGGCCATGCACGATCACGCCGGGAATGCCGGCGAGCCGGTGCGCGTCGCGCAGCAACTGTCCCTCCTCCAGCCAGCCGCCGTGGACGAAATAGTGTGTCTCGATGCGGGCGAAGGCCAGGGCAAAATGCGCGTCGCCGTGCGTGGCCGAGAAGGCGGCGTCCGGCAGCAGCGTGATGGTCTCGCCCTCCCACAGGCTCCACGCCACCGCGGCCTCCAGCTGCTTCGCGGTATCGCTGCCGGTCAGCAGCTTGCGGTAGGCGCCCAGCATGTCGCCGCGCCCGGCCTCCGGCACGAGCGCCTGGAAGCGCGCCCACTTTTCCGGGAACATCTCCGAGACGCCAAACTGGTAGTACCAGGCCAGTTCCGCCTTGCTCAGGGTATAGATGCCGCGCAGCACCAGCTCGCTGACCCGCTCCGGGTGGCGCTGCGCATAGGCCAGCGCCAGCGTCGAGCCCCAGGAGCCGCCGAACACCAGCCATTGCTCGGCACCGGTCAGCCGGCGCAGGCGCTCGATATCCTCGACGAGGTGCCAGGTGGTATTGGCCTCGAGGCCGGCATGCGGGGTCGAGCGGCCGCAGCCGCGCTGGTCGAACAGCAGCACATCGTAGCGCGCGGGGTCGAACAGCCGGCGATGCTCGGCCGAGATGCCGCCGCCGGGCCCGCCATGCAGGAAGAGCGCCGGCTTGCCGCCCGGCGTGCCTACCCGCTCGTAATAGATGACGTGGCCATCGCCGACATCGAGCGTGCCGCTCGCGTAGGGTTCGATGGGCGGATAGAGCGTGCGCAGTGCGGTCATGGCGGTTTCCGGGAAGGCAGGTATCTGCACGGATTGTAGTCTGCTCCGGGCCTGCTTCGGGTCAGCGCCGGGTCAACTCCGGGTCAACTCCGGGCCAGCTCCGGACCGGCTCGGTAGTGGGCACGCCCAGGCGGGCGGCACGCGCCAGCCCGTCCGAAGCCGCGTCGATGCCGACCATGGCGCCCATCTCCAGGTGCCTGGCCTGGCGCATCACCTTGATCATGAGGTCGGTGCCGATATTGCCCGAGCCGATGATGGCCACCTTGTGCCTGCCGCTCGTTCTCATGTCCATGCCGGTTCTCCCCGCCGCCTCAGCGGCCCAGTGCCTTCGCGGTCTTGCCGCCGATGCCGAACTGCGTGTTCGGCACCTCGGTGATCATCACGCGCACGGTCTCGACCGGCGCGCCGATCGATTCCACCGCGGCGTCGGTGAGCGCGCGGATGAGGCGCGCCTTCTGCTCTTCGGTCCTGCCTTCGATCAGGAAGACTTGCATGATGGGCATGGTGTTTCTCCAGTCTGGTTTGGTCTGGTTTGGTTTGGGTTGGGTTGGCTTGACCTGGCTTGGGTCGATCGATTGCGTATAAGGTGCCGCCAGGCCCCGCGCACTCGGCGCGGGCTTGCCATGCCGTGCGGCAGGCCTAGTTCGGCCAGCATGACATCGTAACAGTGGGTGCCGTTGCTGTAGCCCTCGCGCTCGGCCAGCCACCTGCTGGCGGCGTGCTCAGACGAAGCGCATCGAAACCGTGCCCAGGTGCTGGTAGCGCACCGTGATGCTGTCGCCCGCCGCCACCGCGACGGCCTCGGTCACGCCGCCGGTCATGATGAAGGTGCCGGCCGGCAGCTCGCGCCCGCGCGCGCCCAGCATATTGGCCAGCATCGCCACGCTGCTGGCCGGATGGCCCAGCACCGC
>NZ_JBFTND010000344.1:0-4529 GCF_056397305.1 Cupriavidus sp. 05N40 | reverse complement strand
CCCTGGTGCCCGCCGGCCTGCTGCTGCCCAGGCGCGCGCCGCAGGAAACCTTCACCGTCCTGCAGGCGTTCGGCATCGTCAGCCTGTCGGTCAGTTTCGCGCTGATGGCCCACGACCGCCTGCGCCGCCGCCTCGAGCACCGCGCCAGCTATGACGACTTGACGGACGTGCTGTCGCGCGGCCCCTACTGGGCGGCGCTGGAAGAAGCCTGCCAGCAGGCTGACCGGCACCAGCGCCCGCTGGCGGTCGCGTTCATCGACCTCGATCATTTCAAGGCGATCAACGATCTCTACGGGCACCTGGCCGGCGACAGCGTGCTGCGCCACTTCAGCGGCCTGTTGCGCAAGACGCTGCGTGCCGGCGATTTCGCCGGCCGCCTGGGCGGGGAGGAGTTCGGCATCGTGATGCCTGACACCTCGCTCGAGCAGGGCCGCGCACTCAGCCTGCGCCTGAACACCCTGGTGCGCACCACGCCGTGTCCGTCGGAGCCGGATGCGATTCCCTATACGGTCAGCATCGGCATGGCCGAGCGGCTGCCCGGCGAGGGCGCCGACGACCTCATGCGCCGGGCCGACAATGCGCTCTACGACGCCAAGCACATGGGGCGCAACTGTGTCGCCACGCAGCCGACCGACCGCCACGCCGGGATGCCGGCAGCGCCACGCATGCGGATCTCCCAGGCCTCGTGATGCATTCCGGCGCATTGCGGCGCCTGGCCATATGTGACGCGGCGCGCGGCTGATGTAGAATACCGGCCTTCGCACCGGGCCCGGCAGCGCATCGCCGCGGCGTCCCGCGATCCGCCCTTAGCTCAGCTGGATAGAGCACTCGCCTTCTAAGCGAGCGGTCAGAGGTTCGAGTCCTCTAGGGCGGGCCAGTGTTTCCCGGGCAGCGACCGCGGCTGTAGTCCCGCGGGCTGCGCTGCCGTCTCCCTTCCTGCCTTCCGTCCCGCTTTCCTTTCCGCCTTCCTTCTTATTTTCTGCGCCCGCCGGTTTTGCAGTCAGGCGCCCTCGGCCGCCACCGGTTCCGGCGCTGGCGCGTTGCCCTCCGAGCACTGCCGGCAGGTGCCGAGCAACGCGCCACGGACCGCCGCGGGCCGCAGGCCTTTCGTTTCGAGCATGCGGCGCTGCAGGTCGAGCAGCGCGTCGTCGTGGACATCTTCGATACGCTGGCACCGTTCGCAGAACAGATGCTCGTGTGCGGGCTGGTCGTTTGGCTCGTAGTGATGGGACAACACATTGCGCCGGCTCACCGAGACGCGTCGCAACAGGCCGATGTCCGCCAGTTCGTAGATCGCCGCCTTGAACGTGGAAAGCGGGAGCCGCAGTCCTGTCGCCAGCAGCAGCCGGCACAGCGCTTCCGAGGTCCGGTGGCGGTCGCCGGCTTGCCACGCCAGCGCAAGCACGGCTGCGCGGGCCAGCGTCGGCGCGAGGTCCCGCGCGGCGATTTCGCTGCACGCCCGTGCCAGCAACGCGGGACTGAGCGTGCTGGCCTCCGCCGCGCGCATGGACTGCACCAGTGGCGTGGCGTCGTGCCCGCGGTCGCGCGCCTCGTCCAGGGCTTGCAATGCCGGTGAGGCGTCGCGTTGTCCGGATTCCATCTGTGCCTCTCCTGTACCGCTGTTGGGTTGCCGCTGTCATGCGCCTGGCGTGCGGCACGCAGTGACATCGGTTCCCAATCTACTTTTTTCCAACGCACTTTCGCTTCCGGCAAACGTCCTGACTACGCGATGACCCTATCGGCTATATGCCCTGTAGAATCGACGCCACGTGGACTGTGCGCAGAAGTTGCTGGCAGTCATGCGAACACGGACCCGGCAATGCCAATAATTCGACCGGAACCCGTGCCGTCGCCATAGCGGTTTTGGGGGAAGCTCCGCGACGCGCGGAGGGGGGAGGGTGCCAGATGAATCGAGATCACATGTCGGCCCGGCTGCTGGCGCTGCTGGGCTTTTTCCCGGTGTACCAGGTGTGGGACCTGGCCCAGCTCTACCAATCGGGCGGCGCCGTGCACTGCGTCGCCGAGGCGGTCGCCACGGGGGTCTTCCTGTGGATATTGATCATGCTCTACCGCGACCGGCAACGTGCCGGCAATCGCCTGCTGGAGTTGCAGACGCTCTCGCGCGCGCACGACCGCGCGATCGCCGAGCGCGACAAGCCGGCGCGCCAGTCGACGCATCATTTCCTGCAGCAGATACAGGAGCAATTCGAGAAATGGCGGCTCACGCAGGCGGAGAAGGACATCGCCCTGCTGCTGATCAAGGGCCTGACCCTCGACGAGATCGCCGCCGTGCGCGAGAGCCGCAGCAAGACCGTCAGGCAGCACGCGACCAATATCTATGCGAAGGCCGGCCTCGACGGGCGCCACCACCTGGCGGCCTTCTTCCTGGAAGACCTGCTTGCGCCGCCGGGCGCTCCAGATGTCGCGCCGGGGCTCGGCGTGGCGCAGCCTGCCGTCGCGCAATGACCGCGGCGCAGTGACCGCGGGCGCGGGCGTGGACGTACGCTGCGCCTCGCCAAGACGGCGGCTGCGGCAGGCATCGGCCCGACCTCAGAAGCGCGGGGGCTGCGGCGCCACGGCGCCGCGAACGGCGGCGGCCGCGGGTGCGATGGCCTCGGGCGGCACCATGAATTTCCATTCCTGGTACGACGCCTTGCCTTCGAAATCCTGGAAGCGCAGCTCGAAGTTGCCGATCTTGATCGGCCGGCCGGTCGCCAGGCTGTAGACGCCCATGATGCCGGGCCCCGGCACCGCCTGCACCATGCCCCAGGCCTCCTCGCCCGTCAGCGGGTCCACATAGAGCTTGCGCAGGTGGCGGCGCGGCGTCGGATAGCGCGGGTCCTTCAGCAGCGCCTGCAGGCTCGGCGGCGTGCGCGGCTGGCCAGGCGGAGTCGCATTGGCGTAGCTGATGAAGGCCTCGCGGAACTCGGTGCCGATCGACAGCAGTTCCTCCTCGGCGGCGCGGCGCTGCGCCACCGCGCCGAGCTGCAGCGTGGCCGCCCCGGCGACGCCGATCACGGCGACCATCAGGATCAGCCCAATATAGCCGAAGCCGCGTGCGCGCCTGGCGTTCCTGGCTTGCCTGAAGTGCCGGGCCGCCATGGCTAGCGCTGGGAGAAGGGCACGTTGCCGGCGCCGCTGCCGGGCGCGCTGCTGCGCAGGTCGTAGACGCGGCCCTTGCTGGCATCTTCCGGCGGCACGATGGTCCATCCGCTGCTGCTCCTGGCGACTGGGTCGAACGGCAGCGTGCGGAGGTATTTTTTCTCGACCAGTTCCTCGAGCGATTCCGGATACCGCCCCGTGTCGCCATAGAACTTGTCGATGGTGGCGCGCGCGGTCGCCAGGTTATCGACGAGCACCGTCTCGCGCGCGATGTCGATGCTGTGGAAGTAGCGCGGCACCGCCAGCGTCAGCAGCAGCGCGACGATGGCCAGCACCACCAGCAGCTCCACCAGCGTGAAGCCGCGGGCAGGGCGAGCGAGGCGCGGGCAGGGTAGGCGGGGGAAAAGCAGCGGCCGCGCGTCCATCGTTCGTCACCATTTCCTGTAAGGCACGCCGTTCAGGCCGGTCTGGCCCGAGCGGGTGTAGACGTCGTAGATGTCGTCGCCTTCCTGCGGCGCGTCGGGCTCGCTCGCATAGCTGCGCTTGCCCCAGGCCGCGGATTCCGGGCCGGACGTGTCTGCCGCCAGCGGGTCGCGCGGCACCCTGCGCAGGAAGTACATCTTGCTGCGGGTCGGGCTGCGCTGGTCGAGCACGCCCTCGGCCAGGATCTCCAGGTTCTTCGGGTATCCCGTGGTCCCCGCCATCTTCGGGATGCGGCCTTCGTCGCTGGCGCGCTTGTACGCGTCGATGGCGGTGCGGATATCGCGCAGCGCGCGCCGCAGCTCCTGCTCCTTGGCGCGCTGCACGCTCACCTGCGCCAGCGGCAGCGCGATGGTGGCCAGCACGCCCAGAATCGCCAGCGTGACCAGCAACTCGATCAGCGTGAAGCCGCGCGCAGACGCCGCGCCGCGCGGCGGCGGGCTCGGGCGGGCGTTGGCCGGCGCTTTCACGGCTGTACCTGCACCACATGCGGCGCCGGTGCGCGCGCGGAGATCGCGCTGCCCTTGAGCCCCACCGGCGCGGTGGTGAGCAGCTGGATGGCCGATGCATTGGTCGGGGCCAGCGCGCGGAAGTTGATGCTGGCGAAGTTGCCGCTGCCGCTGGCGCCGCTGCTGTCGGTGCGCGTGCCGGTGATGAGCAGCTGGCCCGCGCCATCGACCTTGCTGGTGAAGCTGGTCTGCGCGCCGCCCTGTCGCAGGAACCCCCCCTCGACCACGCCGCCCGCCTCGAAGACCTTGTCGTCGAACGTGATCGCGACTGGCACGCTGGTGACCGGGCGCGCGGACTGCATCGACAGCTGCAGCGTGAACGTGTCGCCGACCTTCAGTTGCTGCGCGCCTTGCCAGCTCATCTGCGCGCTGCCGGGCGCGCTGACGAGCGGGGCGGCCTGGGCCGCGGGCGGATCGGCATCGGCGTCCGGCGCGGGC
>NZ_JBFTND010000343.1:0-6551 GCF_056397305.1 Cupriavidus sp. 05N40 | reverse complement strand
GGGCAGGGGTGACACCGGCATGTCACCCTCGATGTACGCCAGAATATCAGAGATCGAAAATGATAACAATTCCCATTAAGGCACAAAGGGTACATGCCAGGAGAGCGCCACTTTGCACCAGTTTCCGGCATGCGGGGGTCGTCACACTCCCGCCGAAAAGTGACGGATTACCCCCAATCACGGTGCCGGATCCGAGGCAAAAACCCCAACCACATCAGGGTTGTCCGAGCCGTCACAGCTGCTTCAGCGCGCAGGCCAGTTCCTCCGGCTCGTAGGCACACAGGACCTGCTCCACCAGCCGCTCCAGCCGCTGGCAGTCGGCATGCAGGACTTCCTGCTTGACCCGCAGCAGCTGCGAAGGATGCATGGAGAATTCGCGCAGCCCCATGCCCAGCAGCAGCCGGGTCATGGCGGGGTCGCCCGCCATCTCGCCGCACACCGCCACGGGCACGCCGGCGCGGTTGGCCTCGCGGATGGTGCGGGCAATCAGCTGCAGCACCGCCGGGTGCAGCGGGTCGTACAGATGCGCCACGGCGTTGTCGGCACGGTCGATGGCCAGCGTGTACTGGATCAGGTCGTTGGTGCCGATCGAGAGGAAATCCATGCGGCGCAGGAACAGCGGCAGCATCAGCACGGCTGCCGGAATCTCGATCATGGCCCCGACCTTGATGTTCGGGTCGAAAGCCTGGCCGCGCGCGTCGAGCTGGCGCTTGGCCTGGGCGATCAGGTCCAGGGTCTGGTCGATCTCGCGCGCGTGCGCCAGCATCGGGATCAGCAGGCGCACCGGCCCGAAGGCCGAGGCACGCAACAACGCCCGCAGCTGGGTCAGGAACATCGCCGGTTCCGACAGCGACCAGCGGATCGCGCGCAAGCCCAGGGCGGGATTCAGCGCGGTCTCGAAATCGTCGCCCCGCCCGTCGCGTCCGTCCAGGGGCTTGTCGGCGCCGATATCGATGGTGCGGATGGTGACCGGCAGGCCGTGCATGGCATCCACGGCGCCGCGGTAGGCATGGAACTGCTCCTCCTCGTCGGGCAGTTCGCCGCGCCGGTTCATAAAGAGGAATTCCGAACGGAACAGCCCCACCCCGACGGCACCGGCAGTGAGCGCCGCGCTGGCGTCTTCCGCCATCTCGATATTGGCCAGCAGGTCGATCTCGAGCCCGTCCAGCGTCACCGCCGGCGTATGGCGCAGGCGCTGCAGGCGCTTCTTCTCCAGGGCCCGCTCGCTCTGGCGGTGGCGGTATTCCTCGAGGATGATGGCCGACGGGTCGACGATCACCAGGCCGGCGTCGCCGTCGATGATCACCCAGTCGTCCTGGCGGATCAGCTCGCTCGCGCTCTGCACGCCCACGGCGGCGGGGATGTCCAGGCTGCGCGCCACGATGGCGGTGTGCGAGGTGCGCCCGCCCAGGTCGGTCACGAAGCCATGGAACACGGTATGGCGGAACTGCAGCATGTCGGCCGGCGAGATATCGTGCGCGACCACGATCACGCCCGGCGCGGGCTCGCCGTCGGGGGCGAGCGTGGAAGGCGGCGCCGGGGCCGGCGCCAGCATCGCCGCGCCGGCCAGCACCTTGAGAAGGCGCTCGACCACCTGGCGGATGTCCGCCTTGCGCTCGCGCAGGTATTCGTCTTCGATTTCGTCGAACTGCCGCATCAGTTCTTCGAGCCGCGTGGTCAGCGCCCATTCGGCGTTGTAGCGGCGGTTGCGGATCAGCGCCTCGGGTTCGCGCGCAAGCGCCTCGTCGTCGAGGATCATCGCGTGCACGTCGAGGAAGGCGCCCATTTCCTCCGGCGCCTCGCGCGGCAGGTCGCGCTTGAGCGCGGCCAGTTCGGCCCGCACCACCGCGCGCGCGGAGCGCAGGCGCTCGACCTCGTCGTCGAGCCGGTCTTCATCGACCAGGTAATGGGAGACATCGAGCGCGGCAGGCGCGAGCAAATGCGCGCGGCCGATGGCGACGCCGCGCGAGACCGGGATGCCGTGCAGGGCAAATGGCATGTACCGCTCCGTCAGGAACGTTTAAGAAGTCTGGCCGTGGCCAGCAGCCTCGAGAGCCGTCGCAGGATGCGGCAAGGCGGCCCCGGCCGGGCGCGCCATGGCGGACGGTGCCGCCGCACTCATCCTGGGCCGGCCCTTATTCTCCCTCGCCGAAGCGGTTGGCGATCAGCGCCAGCAGCGCGTCCATCGCCTCCTGCTCGTCGGGACCGTCGGTCTCGATGGTCACGGTCGAGCCAATGCCGGCGGCCAGCATCATCACGCCCATGATGCTCTTGGCGTCGACCTGCCGGCCGTTGCGCGACATCTTGACCTGACTCACGAAGTTGCCGGCCAATTGCGTCAGCTTGGCGGATGCGCGGGCGTGCAGCCCGAGCTTATTGATGATGTTGGTGTCCCTCTGCAGCATATTTGTCGGGATGATTAGCGATCTGGTTCTGGACAGTGGTGGAGCCTACCTGCAATACCCCCTGCGAGCCGCCGGCCAGGGCCTTGAGGGCGAGCTGGTCGAGCTTCTCGGTACGGTAGCAGATGGCGCGCACCAGCATGGGAAGGTTGACGCCGGCGAGTACCTTGACGCGGCCCGGCTCGGCGAGCCGGGCCGCGATATTGGCCGGCGTCGCGCCAAAGATATCGGTCAGCACCAGCGCACCGTTCTCTTCGCAGATCTCGGCGAGACGGCGCCGGGCTTCGGCCAGCACGGCGGCCGGCTCGGCGTCCGGCGTGACGTCGATCGCTTCGAGCCGTTGCGGCTGGCCACAGTAGACGTGGGCGGCGCAGTCGCGCAATGCCGAAGCCAGCGGGGCGTGCGCGATGATCAGAATGCCTGCCATGGTGGTGAATCCGTTGGATTGACGCGATTGTAGCAGGCACTCCAGCCGGCGAAGTCAGCCGCGGCTGACTTCGCACCGGCTTAGCCCGCGCGGGCCTGTACCGCCTGCTCCAGCGCGTCGATGAACATGGCGGCCACCTGGAAGCCGGTCTGCTGCGTGATTTCCTGGAAACAGGTCGGACTCGTCACATTGACTTCGGTGAGGTAGTCGCCGATCGCGTCCAGCCCGACCAGCAGCAGGCCGCGCTCCCACAGGCCCGGCGCCAGCGCCTCGGCGATCTCGCGGTCCCGCTGCGAAAGCGGCTGCGCCCGCCCCGTGCCGCCCGCGGCCAGGTTGCCGCGCACTTCGCCATCCTTGGGGATGCGCGCCAGCGAGTATGGCACCGGCTTGCCGCCGATCAGCAGGATGCGCTTGTCGCCGTCCTTGATCTCGGGGATATAGCGTTGCGCCATCAGCGTGCGCGCGCCGTTCTCGCCCAGCGTCTCGATGATGGAACCGAGGTTGAGGCCATCCGCGCCGACCCGGAAGATCCCCATGCCGCCCATGCCGTCGAGCGGCTTGAGGATGACGTCGCGGTGCTCGGCGTGGAACTCGCGGATGCGGTCGGCATCGCGCGTGACCAGGGTAGGCGTGGTGAACTGGGGATACTTCGCGATCGCCAGCTTCTCGGAAAAGTCGCGCACCGCCTGCGGCTTGTTGAACACATTGGCGCCATGCGACTCGGCCAGCTCCAGCAGCCAGGTGCTGGTCACGTATTCCATGTCGAACGGCGGGTCCTTGCGCATCAGGACGGCGTCGAAGCCCGTCAGCGGATGCAGGGCGGGCTCGCCGGCGCGATACCAGTCATGCGCATCGCCGGTCAGCTGCAGCGGGCGCACCACGGCCTCGACCCGGTGCGCCGACAGCGAGAGCTGCGACTGCAGGCAGGCAAACAGCTCGTGGCCGCGCTCGGCCGCCTCCACCATCATGGCGTAGGTGGAGTCCTTGTAGGTCTTGAAGGTGTCCAGCGGGTCGGTAATAAACAGAATGCGCATGTTGGCTCGTCCCGGATCGCAGGGGCCGCGCGCAGCGCGCGGCACGTCAAGGCGCTGCCACACGGCAGCGCCGCCTCACAGAATCGGATTGGGGTCGGTCTTCTCGAGTTCCAGTGAGGCAGCCAGCAAGGCCAGCCGCGCCACCACGCCGTACATATAGAACCGGTTCGGCACCGCCGCGCCAGGCTTGGCATGACTGTCCGGAATGCCGTTCGGCGCAAACGCCAGCGGCACGAAGTGCATGCCCGGCGCATTCAGGTTCTCGTCGTTGCCGCGGCCGGTATGGACGCGGTAGAAGCCGCCGACCACATAGCGGTCGATCATGTACACCACCGGCTCGGCCACCGCCTCGTTGACCTTCTCGAAGGTGTGCACGCCTTCCTGGATGATGACGTCGTTGACCTCGAGGCCTTGATCGATGTCGATCAGCTTGGCGAACTTCTTGGCCACCTCGTCGTAGGCGGCGAAGTGGCTGGTCTTGCGCCGCGTCGACCAGCCCGCGTGCAGCGGCGGCAGCAGGTACTGCTCGTTGATGTTCTCCAGGATCGGCGGGATGCCGGCCGAGAGATCGTTGTTGAGCAGGATCGAACAGGGATCGAAATCCTTCAGCCCCAGGCGGCGTCCGCGCGCGCCCAGCCGCGCCAGCGGCTCGACCACCAGCGTCTGGCCGTCGGGCAGATCGATCGGGGTGGGTTCGGTGATGTCCTCGGACAGCGAGCCCAGCCGGACATTGAGTCCGGCCTGGCGCATGATCAGCGACAGGCGCGCCACGTTCTGCAGATAGAACATGTTGCGCGTGTGACGCTCGGGGATCAGCAGCAGGTTCTTGGCATCCGGACAGATCTTCTCGATCGCGGCCATGGCCGCCTGCACCGCCAGCGGCAGCATTTCAGGCGCTAGGTTGTTGAAACCGCCCGGGAACAGGTTGGTGTCGACCGGCGCGAGCTTGAAGCCGGCATTGCGCAGATCGACCGAGCAGTAGAACGGAGGCGTATGTTCCTGCCATTCCAGCCTGAACCAGCGCTCGATGGACGGCGTCGCGTCCAGGATCTTTTTTTCCAGCTCGAGCAGCGGACCGTTCAGCGCGGTGATGAGATGCGGGACCATATACATCCTATTGATCGTCTTTATCGTTCGCCCAGATTGTAGAGGAACGGCCAATTGGCTGCTGGCGCTACCAGAATAAGCATATGCGAGCGCCGGCTAGAGGAAGAAGGATATGGGGATGCCGGCGTGGATTAAAAGGGGCGCCTGGCAGGCGCCCCGGCGACATGCGCAAATCGGCGCCCGGGCCAGGCGCGGCGGCCGGCGAGGCAAAAAAAAAGCGCGACAGTGTCGCGCTTTCAAATGGCCTGACAGATACGGGGAGCGTTCTGCAGGTGGAGGAAACTGCCTCACTCGCACTGTATGTGCGCTGCCCTCCTAAAACAATTGAAGCTTTTTAAGATCGGATTTAAGCACCTGGCGAAAAGTCCATGCCGGCAGTGTGCCCAAGGCGCCGCGGCGCGCCGGTGCCGAACGATGCAGGCTATTTCGTCGCAGATGCCATCACGATACCGGCATCACAACGAAAAAAGCCCGGCACAAGGCCGGGCGAAACTCCTGAGAGAAGATTCCCAATCAGCTCTCCAGCACAACTCCTCTGCGATCAGGCTTCATACGCGGTCTCGCCGTGCGAGGTGATGTCCAGACCCTCGCGCTCTTCTTCTTCCGGCACCCGCAGGCCGATCAGCATATCCACCAGCTTGTAGGCGACGAAGGCCACCACGCCGGACCACACGATGGTGGTCAGCACGCCTTCGAACTGGATCCAAACCTGGCCGGCGATCGAGTAATCGTCGGCCACCTTGTTGGCCACGTAGTCATAGATGCCCGTGCCGCCCAGGCTCGGGGATGCGAACACACCGGTCAGCAGCGCGCCCAGGATGCCGCCCACGCCATGCACGCCGAACACGTCCAGCGAGTCATCCATGCCCAGCAGCTTCTTCAGGCCGGTCACGCCCCACAGGCACAGCAGGCCAGCGGCGATACCGATCACGATCGAACCCATCGGGCCGACGAAGCCGGCCGCCGGGGTGATCGCCACCAGGCCGGCCACGGCACCCGAGGCACCGCCCAGCATCGACGGCTTGCCCTTGCTGATCCACTCGCCGAAGGTCCAGGACAGCACTGCCGCGCAGGTCGCCAGCAGCGTGTTGACGAAGGCCAGCGCAGCCGAGCCGTTGGCTTCCAGCGCCGAGCCGGCGTTGAAGCCGAACCAGCCGAACCACAGCAGCGAAGCGCCCACCATGGTGAAGGTCAGGCTGTGCGGACGGAGCGCCTCGCGGCCGAAGCCGATACGCTTGCCGAACATGAAGGCACCCACCAGGCCGGCCACGGCCGCATTGATGTGCACCACGGTACCGCCGGCGAAGTCCAGCGCGCCCTTCTGGAACAGCCAGCCGGACTTGGCGGTGGCAGCCGTCGCGGCTGCCGCGTCGGTGAAGCCGTCCGGACCGGGCCAGAACCAGACCATGTGGGCCATCGGGATGTACGAGAAGGTGAACCACAGCACCACGAACACCAGCACGGCCGAGAACTTGGCGCGCTCGGCGAAGGCACCGATGATCAGCCCGCAGGTGATTGCCGCGAAGGCGCACTGGAAGGCGAAGTAGGCCAGCTCCGGCACCACCACGCCCTTGCTGAAGG
>NZ_JBFTND010000342.1:0-4560 GCF_056397305.1 Cupriavidus sp. 05N40 | reverse complement strand
GCTCTACTGGCTCAAGGTGTACGAGGTGCCGCAGGGTTCGCGCAATGCGCGCGGCCGGCCGATCGTCAACATGTTCCCGCTGTCCGAAGGCGAGAAGATCAACGTCATCCTGCCGGTGCGCCAGTTCGACGCCGAGCACTTCATCTTCATGGGCACTGCCCGCGGCACCGTGAAGAAGACCGCGCTGACCGAGTTCTCCAACCCGCGCAAGGCCGGCATCATTGCTGTCGACCTGGACGAGGGCGACTACCTCATCGGCGCGGCCGTGACCGACGGCCAGCATGACGTGATGCTGTTCTCCGACGCTGGCAAGGCCGTGCGCTTCGACGAGAACGATGTGCGTCCGATGGGTCGCCAGGCACGCGGCGTGCGCGGCATGAACCTGGAAGACAGCCAGAGCGTGATTGCCATGCTGGTGGCGCCGGCCGAAACCAGCGACCAGGCCGGCACCGTCGGCAGCGTGCTGACCGCCACCGAGAACGGCTACGGCAAGCGTACGCCGATTGCCGAATACACTCGACACGGCCGCGGCACCAAAGGCATGATTGCGATCCAGACCAGCGAGCGCAATGGCCGTGTGGTGGCTGCCGCACTGGTGTCGCCGGACGACGAGATCATGCTGATCACGACCGGCGGCGTGCTGATCCGCACACGCGTGTCCGAGATCCGTGAAATGGGTCGCGCGACGCAAGGCGTCACGCTGATCAATGTGGACGAAGGCACCAAGCTGTCGGGTCTGCAGCGGATTGTCGAGAGCGATGCCGACAACGGCGTCGCGGGTGACGATCTCGACGCGGCCGAGGCGAGTGGTGCTGACGGCGCGGCGCCGGGCGAGCAGGCCGGTGCGCCGGACGGCACCCAGGCAGGCACGCCTGACACGGGATCGAATTCGTAAGTTGTTGCAACATTGAACCGCTGGCCGGAACTCGTTTGCCGGCCGTCGGACTAAAACGGACATATTTACCAGGGAGTCACAATGCTCAAGACCTATCGACGTATCGCTGTTCTGGCTGCCTTCGTGCCGGCCATGATGCTGGCCAACGCGGCGCAAGCCCAGGACGCCGACAAGACCGCTGCCATCAAGGAGCTCCTGACCGTCATGCAGGCCGACCAGGCCGTCAAGGGTCAGGCTGACAACTGGCAGCAGGGCGCCAAGCAGGAAGCGCCCATGGTCCTGGAGCAGGTACTTGTCGACAACAAGACCCTCAACGACAAGCAGAAGCAGGCTGCGGTCGACAAGCTGAAGAAGAACGGCGCGGTGCAGCGCATGGTGGATGGCGCCGGCCAGGCGTTCTCGACCGACGGCTTCAAGAGCGACGCCATGAAGGCGCACTACGACGCCTTCGGCAAGTACTACAGCGCGCAGGAAATCCGTGACCTGACCACCTTCCTGAAATCGGCTACCGGACAGAAGTTCATGGCCAACCAGGGCAAGGCCACCCAGGAAATCTGGGGCTCGATGATGCAGAAGTACGGCCCGCAGGTCGGCAAGTCGATGCGCGACGCCGCCGAGAAGGAAATCGCCGCTGCTGCGAAGTAAGCCCGGGCAACCGGCCGCGGGAGCGGGGCGCTGTCCTCGTCTGCCCATTGCGGCGCGGGTTTGAGGGATAATGGCTGCTTGGTTAACACCGGCAGCCATTTTTCATTCCATGAACGAACCCCAGAATCCCGCACTTGCCGCCATGATGCAGCGCGCCGTGGCCGAGCGTGTCTATAACTTCTCGCCCGGTCCGGCAGCGCTGCCGACCGAAGTGCTGATGCAGGCGGCCGAAGAAATGCTGTCATGGCACGGCACCGGGGTTTCGGTGATGGAAATGAGCCATCGCAGCCGCGAGTTCGAAGGCATCCAGGCCGAGGCCCTGGCCAACCTGCGCGAACTGCTGCATGTGCCGAAGAACTTCCGCATCCTGTTCCTGCAGGGCGGTGCCATCGGCGAGAACGGCATCGTGCCGTTGAACCTGATGCGCCGCGTGGACGCCGAGCGTCCGAAGGCGGATTTCGTCGTGACCGGCAGCTGGTCGGTGAAGTCCGAGAAGGAAGCGCGCCGCTATGGCGAGGTCAATATCGCCGCCAGCAGTGCCGCGCAGAAGTTCGCGCGCATTCCCGACGTGTCCCAGTGGAAGCTGTCCGACGACGCGGCCTACGTGCATCTCTGCACCAACGAGACCATCGACGGCGTCGAGTTCCAGGACGTGCCCGATATCGGCCAGAGCCGCGATGGCGGACCGGTGCTGGTGGCCGATGTCTCCAGCCATATCCTCTCGCGCCCGGTGGACTGGTCGCGCGTCCAGGTTGCCTACGGCGGCGCGCAGAAGAACATCGGCCCGGCCGGGGTGACCATCGTGATCGTGCGTGAAGACCTGCTGGGCCACGCGCATCCGCTGTGCCCCTCCGCCTTCAACTGGCGCGTGGTGGCCGAGCATGACTCGATGTACAACACGCCGCCGACCTACGCCATCTATATCGCCGGCCTGGTCTTCAAGTGGCTCAAGGCCCAGGGCGGCGTGGGCGCGATCGAGCAGCGCAATATCGCCAAGTCGGGCGCGCTGTACCAGTTCCTGGACCAGAGCGCGTTCTATCGCAACGAGATCGATCCGGGCAGCCGCTCGCGCATGAACGTGCCGTTCTTCCTGGCCGACGAGTCGCGCAACGATGCGTTTCTGGCCGGTGCGCGCGCCAACGGGCTGGTCCAGCTCAAGGGCCACAAGTCGGTCGGAGGCATGCGTGCCAGCCTGTACAACGCCATGCCGCTCGAAGGTGTGCTGGCGCTGATCGAGTACATGCGCGAGTTCGAGCGCAGCGCGGCTTGATTTTCATGCGGTGACCTTGCCCGGCGGCAGTGGCGCGGCGCCGCCACACTGCCGGGCACCATCGCGCAGGGCTGCGCGCAGACCGCGCAAGCCGGCCATTTTCAGAGCCATTTCGCAATGAGGTGGCGAAGCGGATCCATACAATGACAAATCAAGACAAGCACATCGCGCAGGAGGCGGCGCCGCAGGACAATGCCGCTGCCGACAAGGCGCTCGGCGTCGAGCTGGCGCCGCTGCGCGAGCAGATCGACACGCTCGACCGCGAACTGCTCGCGATGCTGAACCGCCGTGCGCAACTGGCTCTCGACGTGGGCGAGGTCAAGAAAAAGTACGGCGCGCCGGTGTTCCGTCCCGAGCGCGAATTGCAGGTGATTCGCAAGGTGCAGGGCGCCAACCCCGGCCCGCTGCTCGACGAAAGCGTGGCATCGATCTGGCGCGAGGTGATGTCTGCCTGCCGCGGACTCGAGAAGCCGCTCGAGGTGGCCTTCCTGGGGCCGGCCGGCACGTTCTCCGAGCAGGCGCTGTACTCGCATTTCGGCCATGAGGTGAGCGGCGTGCCGTGCCCGAGCATCGACGAGGTGTTCCGCGCGGTGGAAGCCGGCACCGTGGAGTATGGCGTGGTGCCGGTGGAGAACTCCACCGAGGGCGCGGTGTCGCGCACGCTGGACCTGTTCCTGCAGACCTCGCTGAAGATCAGCGGCGAGATTGCGCTCAAGGTCCATCACAACCTGATGGCGTCGTCGCCGGACATGAAGGGCGTGACCGTGGTGCGGGCCCATGCGCAGGCGCTGGCGCAATGCCAGCACTGGCTCACGGCGAACTACCCGCAYCTGGAGCGCCAGGCGGTGTCGAGCAACGCGGAAGCCGCGCGCATGGCAAGCGAGGACCCGACGGTGGCGGCGATTGCCGGCGAATCGGCGGCCAACCGCTACCACCTGCACCTGGTGCGCACGCATATCCAGGACGACCCGCACAACCGCACGCGCTTCGCGGTGATCGGGCGCTACGAGACCGAGCCCTCGGGCAGCGACCAGACCTCGATGATCCTGTCGGTGCCGAACAAGGCCGGCGCGGTGTACCAGTTGCTCGCGCCGCTGGCCGACAACGGTGTGTCGATGTGCCGCTTCGAGTCGCGTCCGGCGCGCAGCGGCGCGTGGGAATACTACTTCTACGTGGACGTGGAAGGTCACCAGCATGACGCCGCGGTGATGCGGGCGCTGGAGGAACTGCGCCGCAATGCGGCTTACTTCAAGGTGCTGGGCTCGTACCCGTCCAGCAGGTAGGGCATCACGTCAGAGCAACAAGAAAGCGAACAGCGAGGAGTCGATATGGCAGAGCAGGGCAAGCAATTCGGTCCGGATTACGTGCGTGCGATTTCCCCGTACGTGGCGGGCAAGCCCATTTCCGAGGTGGCGCGCGAGTTTGGCCTGGACGAGGCCGCCATCGTCAAGCTGGCGTCGAACGAGAACCCGCTTGGCATGCCCGATTCGGCGCGCGCCGCCATCGCTGCCGCGGTGGGCGAGCTGGGCCGCTACCCCGACGCCAACGGGTTCGAGCTGAAGGCCGCATTGTCGGCCCGCTTCGACGTAGACACGGAATGGCTCACGCTGGGCAACGGCAGCAACGACATCCTGGAAATCGCCGCGCACGCGCTGGTCAAGCCGGGCGAGTCGATCGTCTATGCCGAGCACTCCTTCGCCGTGTACGCGCTCGCCACACAGGAAGTCGGCGCGCGCGCCATCGAGGTCAA
>NZ_JBFTND010000341.1:0-4583 GCF_056397305.1 Cupriavidus sp. 05N40 | reverse complement strand
GGTCTACACCTCCGGCACCACCGGCGTGCCGAAGGGCGCGATGAACACGCATGCAAACGTGGCGTTCAATGCGCAGGTCTACCGCGACTGGATCGGCCTGCGCGAGGGTGGCCCCATCCTTGGCGTGGCGCCGCTGTTCCATATCACCGGGCTGGTCGGCCATATTGCAGCGGCGTTCATCTGCGCCGCGCCGCTGGTGCTGGCCTGCCGCTTCGAGCCCGGCGTGGTGCTGGAGGCCATCCGCGAGCGCCGCATCGAGTTCACCATCGGCTCGATCACGGTGTTCATCGCGCTGATGAACCACCCGGACGCTACCCGCGCGCACTTCGCCACCCTGACCAGGATCTACTCGGGCGGCGCGCCGATCCCGCCGAGCGTGGTGGAGCAGTTCCGCGCCAGGTTCGGCCACTATATCCACAACGGCTACGGCCTGACCGAGACCAATTCGCCCACGCACGTGGTGCCACTCGGGCGCGAGGCGCCGGTCGACCCGGCTTCGGGCACCCTGGCGATCGGCGTGCCGGCCTTCAATGTCGACGCCTTTATCGGCGACGATGCGGGCCAGCCGGTGCCGGTGGGCGAGGTCGGCGAGATCATTTCGCGCGGGCCGATGATCGTGCCGGGCTACTGGAACAAGCCGGAGGAGACGGCACGCGCGATGGCGGGCGGCTATTTCCATACCGGCGACGTCGGCTTCATGGACGCGCAGGGCTGGTTCTACCTGGTCGACCGCAAGAAGGACATGATCGTTGCCGCTGGCTACAAGGTCTGGCCGCGCGAAGTGGAGGACGTCCTCTATACGCATCCGGCGGTGCGCGAGGCGGCGGTGGTCGGCGTGCCGGATGCCTACCGCGGCGAAACCGTCAAGGCCGTGGTCAGCCTGAAGCCGGGGGCCAGCGCTACGCCGGAGGCCTTGCTGGCCTGGTGCAAGGAACGCATGGCGGCGTACAAATACCCGCGCGTGGTGGAGATCATCGACGAGTTGCCGAAGACCGTGACCGGCAAGATCCTGCGGCGCGAGCTGCGCGGATAGGGCCGGTGCGCGCGCCGGGAAGCCTCGCCATTCCCGGCGCGCGCGCGGATTTTTCCGCCGATGGCGCAGCGAATGCGCGTGCGTGCGCGGTCTTCCCGCTCGCCGATTTCGTGTTTTTCCCTTGTTTTCAGGGGTCAATTCGATGCGTGGTGGTGCTTGCGCGCGACACAAGCGCTGGACGCCGGAGCAAAAACCCCCAAAAAACCCGGGGAAAACCCCGCTTTTTGCATCGGCATGTACGAAAACCCCTTGACGTGCGCTTGTTTCCGCTATGATTCAGTCGTTGCCGCGCGCCGATGACGCCCGACCAAGAGCCGGGCGAAATCGGATGCCACATCCCGCGCGGCACGATTTTGTTCAACTCATCTCTATCGATATGGCGACCAAAGCGAACCCGACCGCGAAGACTGCAACCAAGACCGCTGCCAAGAAGGCACCGGCAACCAAGGCACCCGTGAAGGCTGCCGCCAAGAAGGCCGCGCCGGCCAAGAAGGCTACCGCTGCTGCTGCGCCGACCGCGCGCCCGCTGAAGGACACCTTCAACAAGTCGAGCCTGGTCGCTCACCTGGTAGCACAGACCGAGCTGGATGCCAAAGCCGTGAAGACGGTCCTGGCCCATCTGGAAAACACCATCGTCAGCGCGCTGCACAAGAAGGGCGCCGGCGAGTTCACGCTGCCCGGCCTGATGAAGGTCACGGCGCAGCAAGTGCCGGCCAAGAAGAAGCGCTTCGGCAAGGACCCGTTCTCCGGTGAAGAGCGTTGGTTCCCGGCCAAGCCGGCGAGCGTCAAGGTCAAGGTACGCCCGCTGAAGAAGCTGAAGGACGCAGCCGCCGCCTGACCGGTGACTGTTTCGAGCTTGCACAGAGCTTGAATCCAGCTTGAAGAAGGAGCCGCCCGCCGGCTCCTTTTTTGTATCCGCCGCAGTCGTTCCCCAGTATCTTGCCGTCCCCGGCCAGCCGCCAGGCAGGCCGGCACCGCCTTTCCGGGAGATCGTCATGCCCAGCATCCAGTGCCGCCTGTGGCGGCTCGCACTGCGCCTGGTCCGGCGCAAGCACCGTTTTTCCAGCGCGCAGGCGCTGCACGAGGAAATTCGCAGACGCCGCAAGGCCGGTCGCGCCGAGCCTTCTGCCAGGCTGCTGGCCCGCCATGAAGTCAGCTCGGAAGCGATTGCGGGCGTGGATTTCGAGGTCTACACCGTGCGGCCGCGCGGCGCCGGCAGCGGTCGCCGCATCCTCTACCTGCACGGCGGCGGCTACGTGTTCGACATCGTCAGCCAGCACTGGGAGTTCGTCGGCAAGCTGGTCGACGAACTCGGCGCCACCGTGATCGTGCCGATCTACCCCCTGGCGCCGGAGCATACGCACCGTGAGGTCTTTGCGGGCCTGATGCCGCTCTACGAGCGACTCGTGCACGGCCACGATCCCGCCGGCCTTACCGTGATGGGCGACTCCGCCGGCGGCGGCATGGCGCTCGCGCTGGCGCAGCTGGCGCGCGACGCCGGCCTGGCGCTGCCGGGCCGGCTGGTGCTGCTGTCACCGTTTCTCGACGCCGGCGGCAGCAATCCCGGCATCGACGCGATCGAGCCGCTGGACCTGATGCTGTCGCGGCCAGGCGGCATCGAATGCGGCCGCGTCTACGCCGGAGACGATCCCGTCACGCTGGCGCAGGTCAGTCCCATCAACGGCAGCCTGCAGGGTTTGCCGCCGACCACGCTGTTCATCGGCACCCACGACATCCTGTTGCCGGACTGCCGCCTCTTTCGCGAGCTGGCACGGCAGCAGGGTCTGCCGCTGCGCTATTTCGAATACGAGGGCATGTTCCACGTATGGATGCTGCTGCCGATGCCAGAGGCCGACGCGGCCTTCGCGCAGATCCTGGCCGCGGTCGAAGCGGGCGATCCCCGGCATGCGCGCGACACCGTGCGATCGCAGGAGATGGTGTAAGGGCGCGTACGGGGGCCAGGTCGCGGCCGGCCCCCGTACCTTGCCGGTGCAACCGGCGCCAAGCCGATTCGGCGAAGAACGGCGATAATCGCGGGTTGCCGGCCTGGCCGGCCCCAAGGAGCATCCATGTTTTCTCGTCGTTACGGCGCGGTCTGGCTATCCGCGCTGGTCTTGCTCGCGCTTGCCACCTTCGCTGCCGTGCACCGCATCTCGCCTGCCTGGGTTGCCGCACCGGTTGCACTGCTGTTGATCGGGTTGCACGATATCGGCCAGTCGCGCCACTCCATCCTGCGCAACTACCCGATCTGGGGCCACCTGCGTTTCTTCTTCGAATTCATCCGCCCGGAAATCCGCCAGTACTTCATCGAGGACGACACGCACGAAATGCCGTTCTCGCGCCAGCAGCGCAGCCTGGTCTACCAGCGCGCCAAGAACGAGGTGGATAGCCGCCCCTTCGGCACCGAGATCGATGTGCGCGTGGCCGGGCATGAATGGATCAGCCACTCGCTCGCGCCCACCCGCATCCCTTCCGCGGACTTCCGCATCACCGTGGGCGAAGGCCGGGCTCAGCCGTATTCGTTGTCGGTGTTCAACGTTTCGGCCATGAGCTTCGGCGCGCTGTCTGGCAACGCCATCCGCTCGCTCAACCGCGGCGCGAAGATCGGCGGCTTCATCCACGACACCGGCGAAGGTTCGATCTCGCCCTATCACCGCGCCGAGGGCGGCGACCTGATCTGGGAGGTGGCGTCCGGCTACTTCGGCTGCCGCCGCGCCGACGGGGGCTTCGATCCCGACAAGTTCGCCGAGCAGGCCCGCTCGCCGCAGGTCAGGATGATCGAGGTCAAGCTCTCGCAGGGCGCCAAGCCCGGCCATGGCGGCGTGCTGCCGGCGGCCAAGGTGACGCCGGAGATCGCCGCCACGCGCGGCATCGCCATGGGCGAGGACTGCATCTCGCCGGCCACGCACAGCGAATTCTCCACGCCGCTGGGCCTGTTGCAGTTCGTCGACCGCCTGCGCAACCTGTCCGGCGGCAAGCCGACCGGCTTCAARCTCTGCATCGGCCACCCATGGGAATTCTTCGGCATCGTCAAGGCCATGCTGGAATCCGGCATCCTGCCGGACTTCATCGTGGTGGACGGAGCCGAAGGCGGCACCGGCGCGGCGCCGCTGGAGTTCGTCGATCACATCGGCGTGCCGCTGCAGGAGGGTTTGCTGCTGGTCCACAACACGCTGGTCGGCGTGAACCTGCGCGACAAGATCCGCGTCGGTGCCAGCGGCAAGATCATCACCGCGTTCGACGTGGCCCGCACGCTCGCCACCGGTGCCGACTGGTGCAATTCCGCGCGTGGATTCATGTTCGCGCTGGGCTGCGTGCAGGCCCAGAAATGCCATACCGACCGCTGCCCGGTCGGCGTGGCCACGCAAGACCCGGTGCGTCAGCGCGCCATCGTGGTGCCGGACAAGGCCCAGCGCGTGGCCAATTTCCRCCGTCAGACGCTGCACGCGCTGCAGGAACTGCTGCAGGCGGCGGGCCTGCAGCATCCGGGCGACCTCAAGCCGCACCATATCGTGCGCCGTATCTCGCCCAACGAAGTGCGGCTGATGTC
>NZ_JBFTND010000340.1:0-4619 GCF_056397305.1 Cupriavidus sp. 05N40 | reverse complement strand
ATCTGGTAGCCGCGCTCGCCGTGGATTTCGTCGGAGACGATATGCAGGTCGAAGAACTCGACTTCTTCGTCGGTGAAGTTGTACTTGTCGCGCAGGGTGGGGGTCTGCTTGCGGTAGATCGAGGGGACCTGGGACTCCAGGCCGACCACGAGGCCGGCGACGGCGACGATGGGGTCTTCGCGCATGGCCACGGCGTAGCACCAGCTCTGCAGGCCGCGGGTGGTGGGGGACATATTGTCGGGATCGACGACGCGCTCGCGGGTGGTGCCGCAGGCTTCGGCGAAGCGCACGAGCAGGTCGGTGTGGCGGTCGCCGCCGATTTCCTCTTCATACATATTGGCCAGCAGGAAGTCCTTGGCTTCGGTGAAGCGGTCGGGRGTGCGGGCGTAGATGTAGGCGAGGTAGTCGGCGAAGGGTCCGACGTAGTGATAGTGGTTCTCGGCCCAGCGGGCGAGGTGATCGCGGGAGAGCTTGCCGCTGGCCCAGGCGACGCTGAAGGGGGCCTTGTTGGCACTCTTGCCCTTGATGGCGTTTTCGAGAGCGGCACGGAAGTCTTCGCGGTTCATGAGTTCGGGCATTGGGGGGCTCCTGGTAAGGGTTCGCGCTTGGGGTGGGCCACGGAGGCCCTGCCGATGAATCGATATGTAGATTGTATACTATCTACATGTCATGAAAGGGTCAATGCGTTTTTGYGGGGCAAGACCAGTTTTTTCGGGAGGGAGCGAGGACGCCGCAGAGACGACAAGGGCGGCTGCGCCGGCTGGCGCAGCCGCCCTCGGATGCAGGCAGTTGTGGGGGAAGGACCGGACGCGCCTTATCGCCAGATCAGCATCGCGCAGACCGTGGAAACGCCTAGCCCGATCAGCACCGGCACCAGCAAGGCCCGCACCGCATCCAGCACCGGCACCCGGGCAAAACCGGCCACCGCGATCAGCGAGGACCAGGCGATCAGCGTGCCGCCCCCGGTCCACACCGCGCCCATCTGCCCGATGGCGGCCAGCGTGGCCGAATCGAAACCAACCACCGGCCCCAGCGCGCCGGCCAGGGTGCCGGTCAGCGGCAGCCCGGCGAAGCCCGAACCATCGATGCCGGTGATCATGCCCACCACCAGCACGCCGAAGGCGACCAGGACATGGTTGTCCGGGATCATGTGCTGGTAAGCCTGGATCAGTTCGAACAGCAGGCTGGGCGCCTTGTCGGGGCTCACGCCCAGGATCTGCGCGGCGGTCTCGCCGGCACCGACGAAGAAGAAACCGGCGATCGGCAGCACCGAGCCCATGGCCTTGAAGGCGAAGACGAAGCCGTCCGTGATGTGCTCGGGGCAGACATCGAGCATCTTGCGCGGGCCTTCGGCTGCCAGCGTGGCCAGCATCATCAGCAACGCCGCCACCCCGCCGACCAGCGCCGCGGCGTCGCCGCCCTTCAGGTCGTGCAGGCCCGCCCCCATCTTGGGCAGCACCATCACCGCCACCACCGCCAGGAAGGCCAGCGGCGTCACGATGGCGAAGCATTTCGACCACTTCACGCGGCGCAGCGCCACCATCGCCAGACTGCGCTCGATGTTCGAGTCGGTGGCGAGTGGCTCGGTGTGCTCCGTGCCACGCGCGATCTCGGCCTTGTCGAACGTGCCGGCCTGCTCGATCCCGGCGTCCGCGCCACTGGCGCGGGCCTGCCAGTTGGTCAGCAGCGCGCCGCTGGCGGGCACGATGTGCTTGCGCATCGACAGGTAGGCCAGGGCCAGCGCGATGCCGCCGGTAATGATCGACAACACCAGCGCGCGATCCGCCACCACGGCGGCGCTGACCGCGGCGCCGGCCGCCTTGGCGCTGATGCCCGGCGCCACGCCGATCACGTAGTCGGACGACAGCGCCATGCCCTGCCCCGCGATGGCGATGGCCATGGCGCCGGCCAGCGGCGGCAGTCCGGCCGCAATGGCCGCCGGCAGCAGGATGGCCGATACCAGCGGCACCGCCGGCGTGGGCCAGAAGAACAGGGAGATCACGTAGGTGATGCCGGCCAGGATGAAGAAGGCGGAATGCCCGTTCTTCATCACCACGCGGAACGGCTCCACCATCCGGATATCCGAGCGCAGCGTCTTGAGCGAATTGAGCAGCGCCGTCATGAAGGCGATGACCAGGAAGATATTGAACAACTCCTTGGCCGCCACCAGGCTCGCCGAAAAGATCCCTCCAAGCGCCGAAACCGGGCTGCCGGTCAGCGCAAATACCACCAGGAACGTACCGAGAATCGACGGTACGACCACGTTGGCCCGCAGGATCATGGTCAGGACGATGACCGCCACGCCCAGTAGATAGATCCAGTGTGCCGCGCCAATCACTGCTTCGTGTTGCATGTGTTCCCCTTGGATCTTTATCTGTAGAGACCTTTGTACTGTTTCCCGTGGGGCTATGTCTGCCCCGATGAACGTATACTATATTCTTGATCTAGATCAGAACAAGATAAATCTGTGGAGACTAGGGAATGCCCCTGTCTTGGTGCAAACCCTTGTATTTGTGCGCCTTAACGGGGCCTTTACGCACTTTTTGCGGGATARCCCCACTCAGGCGCACCGATCACGGATGCCTTCCCCACACAATTTATGTAGACTGTATACCAATATACCATCCAAGACCGCAGAATACCTGCCGGTCTAACCGATCAACTGCCGGCCACCCAGACCCGTCATGACCCTCAATGCCTTCCTTCCCGCAGATATAACCGCCCTGCAGTTCGGCATGATGGGCGCGCTGATCTTCCTGGGCGCCTGCTTGCAGGGCGTCGGCGGGATCGGGTTCTCGATGCTGTCGGCACCGGTGGCCGTGCTCTTTTTCCCGCAACTGGCGCCCGGCCCCTTGCTCGCCATGGGCGGGCTGGTATCGCTGCTGGGCGCGGTGCGCGAGTTCCGCTCGATTGCCTGGCGCGCGACCGGCAATGCCCTGGCGGGGCGCGCCGCCGGCACGCTGGTGGCGGTGGCCGCCATGACGCAGTTGCCGGCCCGCCTGCTGGCACTGATATTCGCCCTCTCGATCCTGGCCGCCGTGACACTCAGCCTGCTCGGCTGGCGGGTGCGGGCGTCCGGCCTCAACATGGCGGTGGCGGGTGCCGCATCCGGCTTCATGGGCACCGTGACCTCGGCCGGCGCCCCGCCCTTTGCCATCGTCATGCAGCACCTGCCGCCGCCACAGTTGCGCGCCACCATCGGCTGCATCCTGTGCGCGGGCGCGGCGTTCTCGCTGGCGATGCTGTGGGCCGCCGGACGCTTCGGGCTGGCCGACCTGTGGCTCAGCGCGAGCCTGACCCCGATGCTGCTGCTCGGCTTCGCGATCTCGAACCGCCTCAAGAACCGCTTCTCCGCCAAGACCGTGCGCAAGCTGCTGCTGGCCCTTTGCACCGCCGGCGCCGTCGGCGTGCTGGTCAAGCTTGCCCTACCCGCCTGAGCCAACGCCAACTCCAACTCCAACGCGATCGCCGCATCCACCCCACGCATTCCATCCATCCGGCGCGCCCCGCGCCAGCGAACATCAACAGGAAAACACACCATGCTGCATATCACCGACGAGATGATCGACCGCCATGTCACCCCCGCGGATGCCCAGCAAGTCATGCTGGACGCCTTCCGCAGCTTCGGCGAAGGCAAGGCCGCCATGCAGGAGCGCATTCGCACCGAGGCCGGCGGCGTCAAGCTGTCGACGCTCGGCGCGGTCATTCCGCAGCAGCAGGTAGCCGGCGCCAAGGTCTACACCACCATCAAGGGCCAGTTCTCCTTCGTCATCCTGATTTTCTCCACCGAGGACGGCCGCCCTCTCGCGTCCTTCGATGCCGGCGCCATCACCCGCCTGCGCACGGCGGCCTGCTCCGTGCTGGCCGCGCGCCACCTGGCCCGCCAGGACGCCGAGGTACTGGCGTTGTTCGGCGCCGGCACGCAAGGCGTGCAACATGCGCGCCAGCTCGCCGCCGCCCTGCCGCTCAAGCGCATCCTGCTATCCGATCCCTATGCCGATGCCGCCACCCCGGAGCGCCTGGCAACGTGGTGCGGCATCCCCGTGGCCTTTGCCGAACCCGACGAGGCCGTCGCCCAGGCGGACGTCGTGGTCACCGCTTCGCGCTCCACCACCCCGCTGTTTTCCGGCCATGCCATCAAGCCCGGCGCCTTCGTGGCGGCCATCGGTTCCAGCCTGCCGCATACGCGCGAACTGGACGATGCGGCGCTCGCGCGCGCCAGCAAACTGGTGGTGGAATGGCGCCCGCAATCCGTGCGCGAGGCCGGCGACATCGTGCTGGCCGACCCCGCCGTGCTGCCGGCCGACAAGATCGTGGAACTGGCCGACGTGGTAACCGGCAAGGTGCGTCCCCGCGAGAGCGATGCGGACGTGCTGATCTACAAATCGGTCGGCGTAGGGCTGGAAGATGTGGCGCTGGCGGGCTTTGCCTACCGGAAGCTGCTGGAAGCGGGTGAGGCCAGGGCCGCCTGAAGCCACGCTTCGGCCGGCACCTCGACAAAACCCGCAAAACAAAACCCGCAAAATTCGTTGACCTTGTCGCGCTTGGTAGATAGTATACAATCTACATATTGATTCATCGGCAGGGCCTCCGTGGCCATCGGCAGGGCCTCCGTGGCC
>NZ_JBFTND010000339.1:0-4640 GCF_056397305.1 Cupriavidus sp. 05N40 | reverse complement strand
CGGCAGGCACGCCAGCCGGGTAGTTCTTCAGCCAAATTCTTTCCATGCACCGTCTCCTGRWTTTCTGAATGGTCGTTCGATTTTCGACAGATGCTAAACGCGCGACCCTGTTAAGACAACACGTTAGATGAAGTCCTCTGGAAGTAGCACACCATAAGACGTGAAGTCTAGCGCACAGTTCAGGGCCACTCGCGGGAATTCCCTAGTCACGCTTTTACCGGCAGGACCATCTTCATCATATTGGTGGCCAGTTCCTCGGCCAGCGCCCGCGGCTTCATGCGCCCGGGCTCGTGCCAGGTGTACATGAAGCCGACCACGCTGCCGATCGCGTGCGCGGTCACGCGCGCATCGCCGTAGTGGAAGACGCCGTCGCGCTTGCCCTCCTCCAGCAGTGCATAGAGGTCGCGGTAGAAGGCGCGCGCCATGCTGCCCAGCCACGCCACCGTTTCGGGGCGCAGGTACTGGTTGTCGCGAAAGCTCAGCGTGGCGGGCACATGGCAGTCGATGCAGCGACGCGCCATTTCCAGCAGGCATGCGCGCAGGCGCTCGCGCACCGGCAGGGCGGGGTCGGCGGTCTCGCGGATGACCGGCAGGCAGGTCTGCGCCGACTCGCGGCACAGGATGTCGAAGATTTCGTACTTGTCTGTGAAGTAGTAATAGACCGCCGGCTTGGTCACGCCCAGCGCGCGGCACAGGTCGTTCATGGTCATGCCGGGGTAGCCCTTGGTATAGAACAACTGGGCGGCGGCATCGAGGATCTGGCGGCGGCGCGCCTCCTGGCGCTCGGCGATATGCGAGCGCGCGGGCATGGCGTCCGGAGCGATGTCCGGCACGGCTTCGGCGGGAGCGGTTTTCTGTGCAGTCGGCATGATGCGATTCTCGCATGGCGGGCCGGGCGGGAAGGCCCGCGATCGGTTTGGACAAGGCCGGCGCGGCCGCGCGCGACGGGAGTACGCGGCTGGCGTACGCGCTTGACGCACGATGGCAATGCCAATAGCATCATACCCAAGGGTACATAAATATACCAAAGAGTAGATTTCGCCAGGACCGGCCGGCCTGGCGCCCCAATAAGGAGACACCGCCGATGGACGAAACCGCGTACCTGGCAGACCTGCACGCGCGCTGGCAGCGCGCCTGGCCCGCCCGCCTGCCGCGCGCCCCGCAGTACCCGCTGGGACGGCGGCCGCTCACGGAGATGCTGCGGCACTGGGGCCGCACGCGGCCCGGCCATCCGGCGGTGCTCTTCTACGGCCACGAAACCAGCTACGCCGAACTCGACGCGCAAAGCGACCGCTGCGCGGCGCTGCTGGCCTCGCACGGCATCGGCGCCGGCGACCGCGTGGCGGTGCTGCTGCCGAATTGCCCGCAGTTCCACGTCGTCTTCTTCGGCATCCTCAAGCTCGGCGCGGTCTACGTGCCGGTCAGCCCGCTCTCGCAGCACGCCGAACTGCGGCACGCACTCGCGGACAGCACGCCGAGCGCCCTGGTCGCGCTCGACCAGCTGGTGCCGCTGGTGCGCGAAACGCGCGAGGCCCTGGGCGCGGACGATCCGCTCTCGCTGCTGTTCACGACCAGCTTCGCTGAAGTGCTGCCGGCCGAGCCCACGCTGCCGCTGCCGCCGATGGCGCAGGCGCCGCCCTGCCCGTGCGAGCCCGGCGACCGGGCCATCGCCTTGCTGTCCGCGATGGCGGCCTGCACGCATCCGGCGCCCACCACGCCGGTCGCGCTCGACGCGCCGGCCGCGCTCAACTACACCGGCGGCACCACCGGCCTGCCCAAGGGCTGCATCCATACGCAAGGCGATATGGTGGACATGGCGGCCGCCTTCGGCGCGGTTTCGCTGGAGATCGCCGACGACACTGTGATGCTCGGCTTCTTCCCGGAATTCTGGATCGCCGGCGAAAACCTCTGCCTGATCTTCCCCGCCTTCTTCGGCATCCCCCTGGTGCTGCTGGCGCGCTGGGATCCCGAAACCTTCATGGCGGCGGTGCAGCGCTATCGCGTCACCAACGCATCGATGCTGGTCGACAACGCGGTGGAGGTGATGGAACACCCGCGCGTGGCGCAATACCAGCTGCGCTCGCTGCGCCATGTGGGCGTGTCCTCCTTCGTCAAGAAGCTCAACCTGCCCTACCGCCGCGCCTGGCACGCGCTGACCGGCTCGGTCATTGCGGAAAGCGCCTGGGGCATGACGGAGACGCAGACCTGCAACACCTTCACCCATGGCATGCAGGACGATGACCTGGACCTGCGCGCCCAGCCCATCTTCGTCGGCCTGCCCGTGCCCGGGACCGAGTTCAAGGTCTGCGACTTCGATAGCGGCGAGCTGCTGCCGCTCGGCGCCGAGGGCGAGCTGTGCGTGCGCACGCCGACCCTGCTCAAGGGATACTGGAACAAACCCGGGGCCACGCGCGAATCGCTGCGCAACGGCTGGCTCCACACCGGCGACATCGGCCTGATCGACGCGCACGGCTACCTGCATTACCTGGGCCGGCGCAAGGAGATGCTCAAGGTCAATGGCATGAGCGTGTTCCCCGCCGAGATCGAGGCGCTGCTCGGCCAGCACCCGGCCATCCTCGGCGCCGCCGTGGTGGGGCGCGCCGACGAGGACCGTGGCCAGCTGCCGGTCGCCTTCGTCATGCTCAAGCCGGAAGCCGCCGGCACCGTCGACGCAGCCGCGCTGGTGCAGTGGTGCCGCAGCAATATGGCTGTGTACAAGGTGCCGCTGGTACGCATCGTCGACGCCCTGCCCCTCACCGCCACGGGCAAGGTGCGCAAGCAGGACCTGGCACCGTTGCTCGAGCAACCCGGCTGACACTGCCATGCCCATCCCGTCTTCCCCGCCCCCGAACTGGTCCTTCGCATCATGACGTTCCGCAAGCTACTGATCGCCAATCGCGGCGAAATCGCCATCCGCATCGCGCGCGCGGCTGCCAGCGCCGGCCTGCAGAGCGTGGCCCTGTTCAGCGAGGACGACCGCGACGCCCTCCATGTGCGCAAGGCCGACGAGGCAGTCGCACTGGCCGGCACGGGCCCGCGCGCCTATCTCGATATCGGGCAGGTGGTGGCCGCCGCGCGCCGCAGCGACTGCGACCTGGTCCATCCGGGCTACGGCTTGCTCTCGGAGAACGCGGAGTTTGCCCAGGCCTGCCTGGATGCCGGCCTGGCCTTCACGGGCCCGGCGCCGGACGTGCTGCGCCTGTTTGGCGACAAGGCACGCGCACGCGCGCTGGCCCGCGAATGCGGCGTGCCGGTCGTGCCGGGCACCACGGGGCCGACCACGCAGGAGGCAGCGCACGCGTTCTTCGCCACGCTGCAGGCGCAGGACGCCCGGCCCGGCATGATGATCAAGGCGCTGGCGGGCGGTGGCGGGCGCGGCATGCGCGCGGTGCACGCCGCGCAGGAGATCGGCCAAGCCTATGCCCGCTGCGTCTCCGAAGCCACGGCCGCCTTCGGCAATGGCGCGGTCTATGTGGAGCGCATCGTGGACGCGCCCCGCCATATCGAGATCCAGGTGGTGGCCGATGCGGCCGGCGGCGTGATCGCGCTGGGCGAGCGCGAGTGCAGCCTGCAGCGGCGCCACCAGAAACTGCTGGAGGTGGCGCCCAGCCCCTCGCTGGACGATGCCATGCGCGCGCGCCTGGCGCAGGCCGCGATCACGCTCGCGCGCGCCAGTGCCTACCGCGGCATCGGCACCTTCGAATTCCTGCTCGGCGAGCATGGCGAATTCTGGTTCATGGAAGCCAACCCGCGCCTGCAGGTGGAGCACACCGTCACCGAAATGGTCACTGGCGTGGACCTGGTCCAGGTGCAGCTGGGCATCGCCGCCGGGCAGAGCCTGGCCCAGCTCGGGCTGGACCGGCCCCCGGCGCCGCGCGGCATCGCCGTGCAGCTGCGCATCAATGCCGAGCATCTCGACGCGCGGGGCCAGCTGCGCCCCGCCAGCGGCCGCATCAGCGCCTACGAGCCGCCCAGCGGTCCGGGCGTGCGGGTGGATGGCGCCGGCCACGCCGGCATGCGCGTCAATCCGCGCTTCGACTCGCTGCTGGCCAAGCTGATCGTGCACGAGCCCGGCGGCAACTACGAACGCGCGCTGGCGCAGGCCTACCGTGCCTTGTGCGAATTCCGCATCGAGGGCATCGACACCAACCGCCGCCTGCTGCAGGACCTGCTGCAGCGCGACGACGTGCGCCGCAATGCCATCCACACCCAGTACCTCGACGCCGCGCTCCCGGCCATGGCGGTCCAGGCCCTGGCCGGCGGCGATACCCATCCCGCGCTGCATGCGCTCGGCGACGCCGGCGGCGCGCCGGCCGCGCACAGCGTACCGCCCGACGACCTGCCCGACGACCTGCCCGAGGATGCCGAACGCGTCAGCGCACCCATGGACGGCGCCCTGGCCGCGCTGCAGGTGCAGCCCGGCGACATCGTGCGGCGGGGCCAGACGCTGGCCATCATCGAGGCGATGAAGATGGAGCACCCGCTCGAGGCGCCGGTGGCCGGCCAGGTGCTGCGCGTGCTGGCCGCGCCCGGCGACGTGCTGCGCGCCGGCGCGCCGGTGATCGTGCTGGCGGCCGACGCGGGCGCAGACCATGCGCACGAAGCCGGCCGACGCGGGCGCAGACCATGCGCACGAAGCC
>NZ_JBFTND010000338.1:0-4647 GCF_056397305.1 Cupriavidus sp. 05N40 | reverse complement strand
TTGTAAGCTCCGATGCTTGCGCACCGGGCATCCGCTATCAAGCGCCCACACTTATCGGTTGTTTGTTTGTTAAAGAACTTGCCGCGRTTCGCTTTGCTTACCGCGYCGCTGCTTTGTTGTCAGCAGCAGAGAAACGAGATTATGAAGAACTTTCTACGTTTCGTCAACAGGTTTCGCAATCTTTTTTTGCTCCGGYTCGCCGCGCTSTYCGCACCGCCAACCTCACCCGTTCACCCCGCAACCCTTGTCCCGTCTGCTTTGCAGCCGCGCTTCGTGTTGCGAGGGAGCGAATATTAAGGCCCGCCCACGGTCCTGGCAAGCCTTTTCTTAAATCATTTTTTTATGGCGCAAAAGGCACTTCACGAAGGGCATCAAGACCAACCGGCAAACCCGGGCTCGACAGATATCAGAGCCACTCCGTCGGCCAGCGCACGCGCCAGCCGCGGCAGGCCCATGACCACGGCGATCGGGCGGGAAGGATATCGACGTGCGGGTCCGCCCCCTCGAACGAAGCCAGGCCGAACCCGCCCGGCAGGAGCAGGCTTAACTCTGACTTAGAAAAGTCTCAGTTGGATTGGGTGCAGATTGCGCTATTTTTGCAAGCATCCTCGACACGCGCCGGTTGCCCAGCCTGACCTGCCGGCGCCTCAATCCAAATGGAAAGAACAGCGATGCGGCCCACGACAAACACCAAACAGACTTTCAAGCTTGCGGCTTCGCTCTGCCTCGTGATTCTGGTCCTTGGAAGCGCCTATGGCCTTTTCGGCCCCTCTGGCGCAGCCCACGCCACTAGTGCCGCAAACGCCACCCACACCAGCACCCCGCTTTCCTTACTGATGCAAGTCCTCGGCCCGATCGCAGCGATCCCCGCCCTGATTGGCATGTGGTCGCAGCGATTCCCCCTCGTTGGTGGCCTGGTGCTGTCCTGCCCCGCGATTGCGATATTGTTGCTGCACAGGTTCGTGATCGGCTGAACCGCCGCCGAGCAGGAACCAATGGCGCCTGCGAGCACCCAACCATGATCGCGGCTTTCGCCGCCATGTTGGGAAGTCATCATGAAGCACTCCGTGCGGGGACTGGTAGCTGCTTGCGCGTTGCTCGCCCTGATCAGCGGTTGTGCCAGCCAGGGCAGCGACGGCAGGGAATCGAGCATCACCACCTACGGCACACTCGACGTTGGCATTACTCGCAATAGCGAGAGATAGTGCGTAGTGCATACAGGATGCTGCTATCAAATCAGCCCGCATAAAAAAAGAGCCCGCAGTGCGGGCTCTTCAATTTAGYGATCTCAATTGCCCTGAAGGCCCCCGTAATCTAACCGTCATCTGGGATTTGTACTATCCGGGTAAACGGAAGGAAGCCGGATAAATCCGAGCGCAATATCGCCCGGTAAATATCGCCCGCAGTAAGCTGGCTTGCCTCACCCCAAAAAAAAGCCCGCACAAGGCGGGCTTAATAATCAGTTGAAGAAAGCCCTGTATTCGAGGGCAAGCACAGTGTATGAATTTGCAGCCCCCTCACGAATTAGGGGAATCCCTTTGCCATGAGGGCAAATCGACCTGCAAGCGAGGCCAAGTGGTCGTCGCTGCCCCTTCCGCTCTGACTGCATAAAAAGCCAGTTCGAAGTTAGAGGAAAGGCTCCAGGCAGGGCAGGCTCGTCTTCAGCCGCGGGCCGCCCGTTCAGGCTGCTTCGAGCGACGCGGCGCCCGGCCGAAGGTGCGCGCGCGCCTCTTCGAACATGGCGTCGACCCCCGCGCGGGTCCGCACCGCGTGCATGCGCCGCGCGTCCGAGAGCACCCGCCGCCACCCGCGCCCGCCGTGGATGCCCCGGTGCAGGCCAAGCATATGGCGTGTGACAGCACCCATATATCCCCCCTGCTCCACCAGGTCTCCGATATAGCGCTGCATCGCCAACTCCACCTCCAGCCGAGAAACCACCGGTGTCTGCGCACCATAGAAGCGCGTATCCATATCCGCCAGCACGTACGGCTGGTGATAGGCTTCCCGCCCGATCATCACGCCATCGACGTGAGCCAGGTGCTCATCCATCTCGTCGTGCGCCACGATGCCGCCATTGATCAGGATTTCCAGCCGCGGGAACTCGCGCTTGAGTTGGTAGGCCACCTCATAGCGCAGCGGCGGGATCTCCCGATTTTCCTTCGGGCTCAACCCCTTCAGGATCGCGTTGCGCGCATGCACGATGAAAGTCTCGCAGCCGGCCTCGGCGACCTTGCCGACAAAGTCACGCACGAAGTCATAGTGCTCGATCGTATCAATGCCGATCCGATGCTTGACCGTTACCGGGATCGACACCGCATCCCGCATCGCCCTCACACAATCCGCGACCAGCTCCGGTTCCGCCATCAGGCAAGCCCCGAATGCGCCGCGCTGCACGCGTTCGGAGGGGCAGCCACAATTGAGGTTGATCTCGACGTAGCCCCACTGCTCACCAAGTCTCGCGGCCGCCRCCAGGTCGGCCGGCTCGCTGCCGCCGAGCTGCAGCGCCACCGGCTGCTCCGCCGCGTCGAAGTCCAGGTGCCGCGCCACGTCGCCGTGCAGGAGCGCACCGGTGGTCACCATCTCCGTGTAAAGCCAGGTATGGCGGCTCAACTGCCGGTGAAACATGCGGCAGTGACGATCGGTCCAATCCATCATCGGCGCGACCGATATTCTCCGGCCCGTTGATTTTTCTGCGATTCCGACTCCAGCTTCGATTTGCGGGGAATTCTGAACGTATGCCATGACCTGCCGTTACTGCCTGTTTAGGCTCATTTTTGAGCTTGGGTGTTTCAATGTTGCGCCGAAAAAACCATGCTGCACCGAGGATTGTGGGCACCATTCTTCAGCGCGAACGCAAGGACGAGAGTATAGGTTAGACAGCAGTGATCCGCCTGAAGCGAGGCGGCAAGGCGGTGCTCACCGAAACGAAGACGTTTGACCGCCGCCCGGCCGCCGCGAACTGGATGGAAAAGCGCGAGCGGGAACTGGCGCAGCCCGGTGGGCTGGAAGCGGCACAACTGGATGACCCGCTGCTCAGCGCCGAGATTGACCGCTATATAAGAGAGTCTCGCAAAACATCGGCCGGACGAAGACCCAGGTGCCCGGCGCCATCAAGGCCGCCCGGATCGCGGTCGATGCATTGCTCGAAGATCGGCAGCCGGGAGATCATGCAGTTCGCGCAGAGCCTCGGCGTCCTCCCGCAGACGGTAGGTCGCCAGCGCGTTGGCCGGGGGTTCAAGTACATGTGCCCAACCTGTGGCACCTACGGCAGACAAATTTTGCGAAGCCCATCCTCCATAACAAGGACATCACCTACCTTGCGTGAGCCTCGTCCGGCACAACAGCCGTAGCCAGGCGTCGTAAGGTTTCCTCGATCGGAAGYGCGTACTCGAAGACCAGGTCCGCAGCTTCGCCTGCATTATCCAGATGAGCATGCGGCAGCGAGATATCACTAAGGGTGTCGCTGATCACCGCCACAATGTCCGGATCGTGCGGATACATCCAGGGCTTGTCGTTGGCATCCCGGAAGATCTCAACTTTGGCATAACTCTCTGCCCTGAAGCCTTCGACGATTACGAGGTCAACATTGCGGAGGTGCTGCAGCAAGCTGCTCAGCGTCGGCGTAGCCTGCTCCGTAAACTCGTGCATAAGTGCCCAGCGGACTGAGGACGCTACGAGCACCTCGCTTGCGCCCGCCTGGCGGTGTACGTATGAATCCTTGCCAGGTCGATCAACGTCAAACGCATCATGGGCATGCTTCAGCGTCGACACTGTCAGGCCGCGAGCCTTCAATGCCGGGATGACCTTTGAGATCAGGGTGGTTTTGCCGGCGCCGCTCGCTCCAGACAGTCCAATAACTCGCATATTCGCACTCGCAGTGACAACGCAGAAAACGTTATGTACTGGCGACTATAACGGTATGTGGCAAAGCCGTAAATATGAATCCGGAGTGCCGAATTGGCCGCCTGCAAGCATGAATTCGGGCGGAGCGCCTGGTGAGTGACACTCGCGCAAGTTATGCTGTGAGAGGCATAACTTTTCTAAAAAATTGGGCTGCCATGGCCGAAACAGCGCCCGAACGTCCTTATAAGCAGGCTTCCGCAGTAGTCGGTGGCGGACTTGTGGGTACTCTGGGTGGCCTAATCGGCCTCGGCGGCGCGGAATTTCGCCTGCCGCTTCTCATCGGTTTCTATCGCTTTGCGGCGCTGGAGGCGGTGATCCTCAACAAGGCAATGAGCCTCGTCGTCGTTGCTTTTGCCCTGCCGTTTAGGACGCAGGCAGTGCCCATCGCCGATGTGCTCGCGAACTGGCCGGTGATCCTGAACTTGCTCGCTGGCAGCATTCTCGGCGCATGGTGCGGCGCGAGCTGGGCTACACGTATGCGCTCGGAAGCCCTGTATCGAGTAATTGCAGTGCTGTTGGTCTGCATGGCCCTAGTACTTCTGACGAGCAACCACAGCGAGAGCCAGCACGCCATGCTTACCCCCGGCGCGCTGCAGGTCGCAGGCGGCGTCATTGCGGGCTTTCTCATCGGTGTAGTGGCCGCCGTCATGGGTGTCGCTGGCGGCGAACTCCTGATCCCGACGCTTACGCTTGTCTTCGGCGTGGATCTCAAGCTGGCCGGGAGTCTTAGCCTCGCCATCAGCC
>NZ_JBFTND010000337.1:0-4691 GCF_056397305.1 Cupriavidus sp. 05N40 | reverse complement strand
GTGCCACGCTGACGCGGCACGGGCCGCTCGCCTTCGACCAGGTCGGCCGCATCGCCTACCTGAACGAACAGATGCTGGACCTTTCCGCGCGCGAGGTGGGGCTGCTGGAAATCCTGCTGACCCGCACCGGGCGGCTGGTATCGAAGGAGCAACTGGTGGACCACCTGTGCGAATGGGGCGAGGAGGTCAGCAACAACGCCATCGAAGTCTACGTGCACCGGCTGCGCAAGAAGATCGAGGTGGGCGGCATCCGCATCGCCACGGTTCGCGGCCTGGGCTATTGCCTGGAGAAATTCCAGGCTGCCGCGGTCCACGGCTAGGAGACACCATCCGCGCCTTGCCTTCCCCTGCTTACCCTGGTTACGCCACTCCGGCCACTCCGGACCACCCTACTCCCGTCTCATGAGCCTGCTGCGACTGCCCCGGCGGCGCGCGCGGGCCGCACGGCCCGCGCCGCCCGCATCGTCCCCGGACGGATCCGCCTCGCCGGATGCCGGCGTCGCCGACGAAGCGCTGGCCGAAGCCCTGCCGCACCTTGAGGACAGCGCCGGCCATCCGTCCCCGCGCTCGCTGTTCGGCGAGATCCTGGACTGGATGCTGGCCCCGCTGCTGCTGCTCTGGCCGATGAGCATCGCGGTGACCTACCTGGTGGCCAAATCCATCGCCAACGGCCCGTTCGACCGCTCGCTGGAAGCCAGCGCCATCGTGCTCTCGCAGCAGGTGCGCGAGGTCAACGGGCGCGTCACGCTGCAGCTGCCGCTGTCCGCGCGCGAGATCCTGCGTGCCGACGAGAGCGACAACATCTACTACCAGGTAGTCGGCACGCACGGCGAGTTCGTGGCCGGCGACAACGACCTGCCGCTGCCCAGCGAGGACGACCGCGGCCACGCCGGGCTGGTGTCGCTGCGCGACGACCGGGTGGCCGGCAACGACGTGCGCGTCGCCTACACCTATGTCGATCTCAAGCACGGCGGCGACACGCAGCCGGTGCTGGTGCAGGTGGGCGAGACCCTGGACAAGCGCGCGCGCCTGGCCAACGAGATCATCAAGGGCGTGATCCTGCCGCAGTTCGTGATCCTGCCGCTCGCGGTGGTGCTGGTGTGGTTCGGCCTGACGCGCGGGCTGGCGCCGCTGACCGCGATCCAGCAACGCATCCGCGCGCGCAATCCCGGCGATACCAGCCCCATCGACGAGCACGCCGCGCCGCAGGAGATCACGCCGCTGGTGGCGTCCTTCAACGACCTGCTGGCGCGCCTGGACATGTCGGTGCAGACACAGAAGCGCTTTATCGCCGATGCCGCGCACCAGATGAAGACCCCGCTGGCCGGGCTGCGCATGCAGGCCGAACTGGCGCAGCGCGAACAGTCGCCCGAGGAATTGCGCAAGTCGCTGGCGCAGATCGCCGGCAGCTCGGAACGCACGGCCCACCTGGTGACGCAGCTGCTGTCGCTGGCGCGCACGGAGAACCTGGCCGGTGCCGGCAGCATGGCGCCGCTGGACCTGGGCGCGCTGGCGCGCGAGGTGGTCAAGGACTGGCTGCCGCAGGCCTGGGCCCGCAGCATCGATCTCGGCGTCGACGCCGACGATCATCCCGTCATGGTGCAGGGCAACCGCCTGATGCTCACTGAAATGCTGAACAACCTGATCGACAACGCGATCCGCTACACCCCCGCGGGCGGCCACGCCACCGTGCGCGCAAGGGCGGACGCCTTCGAACCGTTCGCCTACCTCGAGGTGGAGGACACCGGCCCGGGCATCCCGGTGGCCGAGCGCGAGCGCGTGATGGAGCGCTTCTACCGCGTGCTGGGCACGCAGACCCAGGGCAGCGGCCTGGGCCTGGCCATCGTGCGCGAGATCGTGCAGCAGCACGGCGGCGATGTCAGCATCGTCGACAACGTCTACCAGTCCGAGCCGCGCCTGGCCGGCGCCTGCTTCCGCATCACGCTGCGCCGGCCCGTCGCCGGAGATACGGCATGAGCGGCGCCGCCCGCCCGCCCGGCCCGCGCGCCGCGGCAGGCCAGCCCGGTTCGGCCGCGCGGCACGCGTGGCGCCGCAACCTGCGCTGGATCGCCGCGCTGCTGGCAATCTGGTTCGTGGTCACCTTCGTGGTCAGCTGGTTCGCGCGCGAGCTGCGTTTCGACTTCTTCGGCTGGCCCTTCTCGTTCTGGGTAGGCGCGCAGGGTGCGCTGATCATCTACGTACTGATGGCAGCCCTCTACGCCTGGCGCATGAACCTGGCTGACGACGAAGCCGGCGAGGACGAAGCCGCCGCCCGGCCCGGGATGGACGCGCGGCGGGAGGATGCTGCATAGCAAGAAGGCGCCTGCGCCGCGTCGCGATGAACCCTCCCGCGCCCAACCCGGACCCCGGACGTCGCGCCGCAACAATCCCGCACCCCGCATTTCGCTAGCGTATACCCCGAGCGTTTAGTGGCGAACTCGGCGGAAATTGTCAGAACTCAGTAAGTTTCGCCTCCCACAATCCATTGAACTTCGGTGACTGTCCCGTGTCCGCAAGCGCGTTCCGGCTGTCCACCCGAAAGATTCCGATGACAAAACGGAGGAGACAAATGGCTAATGCGCAGAACGTGGCGATGCCTGGCGGCAGCGCCCAGGGCACGGCGATGACGGCCGAAGAGAGGAAGGTGATTTTCGCCTCCTCGCTCGGCACGGTATTCGAGTGGTACGACTTTTACCTGTACGGTTCGCTGGCGGCCATCATCGCCAAGCAGTTCTTCGCCGGGCTCGATCCCACCGCGGCCTTCATCTTCGCGCTGCTGGCATTCGCCGCCGGCTTCATCGTGCGGCCGTTCGGCGCACTGGTGTTCGGCCGCCTCGGCGACATGATCGGGCGCAAGTACACATTCCTGGTGACCATCCTGATCATGGGTGTGTCGACCTTCATCGTGGGCCTGCTGCCGGGCTTCACCACCATCGGCTGGGCGGCGCCGATCATCCTGATCGCGCTGCGCATGCTGCAGGGCCTCGCGCTCGGCGGCGAGTACGGCGGTGCCGCCACCTACGTAGCAGAGCACGCGCCGCACGGCAAGCGCGGCGCCTACACGGCGTGGATCCAGACCACCGCCACGCTCGGCCTGTTCCTGTCGCTGATCGTGATCCTGCTGTGCCGCAACCTGACCGGAGCCAACTTCGACGTGTGGGGCTGGCGCATCCCGTTCCTGGTCTCGATCCTGCTGCTGGCCGTGTCGGTGTATATCCGCCTGTCGATGAGCGAATCGCCCGCCTTCCAGAAGATGAAGGCCGAGGGCAAGACCTCCAAGGCACCGCTGACCGAAGCCTTCGGCCAATGGCGCAACATGAAGATCGTGATCCTGGCGCTGGTGGGCCTGACCGCCGGCCAGGCCGTGGTCTGGTACACGGGCCAGTTCTACTCGCTGTTCTTCCTGACCCAGGTGCTCAAGGTCGACGCCACCACCGCCAACCTGCTGATCGCGGGCGCCCTGGTGATCGGCACGCCGTTCTTCATCTTCTTCGGCTCGCTGTCCGACAAGATCGGCCGCAAGTGGATCATCATGGCCGGCTGCGCGCTGGCGATGCTGACCTACTTCCCGCTGTTCAAGGCCCTCACCCACTACGCCAACCCGGCACTGGAACGCGCTCAGCAGACCGCCCAGATCGTCGTCACCGCCGATCCCAAGCAATGCTCCTTCCAGGGCAGCCCGATCGCCCGCGAGATCGATTTCCGCAGCTCCTGCGACATCGTCAAGCGGACCCTGGCACAAGCCTCCGCCAGCTATGAAGTGGTGGAAGCCCCGGCCGGCACGGTGGCCTCGGTGAAGATCGGCGACAAGCAGATCAACGCCTTCAACGCCTCGCTGGATTCCGCTGGCCACAGCTTCGACGACGCCAGCAAGAAACAGATCGCCGCGTTCAAGAAGGAAGTGGGCGGCTCGATGGCCTCGGCCGGCTACCCGACCAAGGCAGACCCGGCGCAGATGAACACCATCATGGTGCTGGTGGTCCTCGTCATCCTGGTCATCTACGTGACCATGGTGTACGGCCCGATCGCCGCCATGCTGGTCGAACTGTTCCCGACCCGCATCCGCTACACCTCCATGTCGCTGCCGTATCACATCGGCAACGGCTGGTTCGGCGGCCTGCTGCCCACCATCTCCTTTGCCCTGGTGGCGCAGAACGGCAATATCTACTACGGCCTCTGGTACCCGATCATCATCGCCGGCGTGACCCTGGTCATCGGCTCGCTCTTCGTCCGCGAGACCAAGGACGTGAATATCTACGCGAACGACTGAGACTGATGGTTGTACAGGACTGATCCGGTAATCAGTCGCTCCAGCCGGCGGGCCGCAAGGTCCGCCGGCTTTTTTCCGGCTGGCGCAGGCGGCTTCCGGAGGTCCTCGAAACTTTTTTGCGGAAGGTGTTGACAGGATCGAAAGCCAAGGTATAATTTCGGTCTTCAACGGCGAATTAGCTCAGTCGGTTAGAGCGACGGAATCATAATCCGCAGGTCCGGGGTTCGAATCCCTGATTCGCCACCATATTTCTGGCTCTCTCTTCGTTTGCGACAGAGAAGGCTGGCAAGCAGTACGCATCATGTGAAAACCCCTTTCGGCCGACAGGCAGGAAGGGGTTTTTGCATTGTGGCCTCCCGAAGTTCGACTTCCGGAGAACATGGTTTCATGGATGCGCGACATATTCGGCGCTTGACTGGGA
>NZ_JBFTND010000336.1:0-4709 GCF_056397305.1 Cupriavidus sp. 05N40 | reverse complement strand
GGCTGGGACGGCGCGCGCGGCTACGTCCACGATGTGCTGCAGGGCCTTTATGGCGCCAGCGGCGGCGGCGCGGATTTTCGCGGGCACAAGGCCTACCTGTGCGGGCCGCCGCCGATGATCGAGGCCTGCATCCGCACGCTGATGCAGGGGCGGCTGTTCGAGGCGGACATCCATACCGAGAAGTTCATCTCGGCGGGCGACGCGCAGAACAGCGCGCGCAGTCCGCTGTTCAAGATCTGAACGAACCCTGCACGAGGACTCGCCATGCACAACGTGGAGATCGCCGGCAGCGGGCAGTGCTACCCGTGCGCGCCGGAGCAGAACCTGCTGCGCGCCATGGAGGCGCTGGGCAAGCGCGGCATCCCGGCCGGTTGCCGCGGCGGTGGCTGCGGCGTCTGCAAGGTGCGCATCGAATCCGGGCGCTACCACACCGGCAAGATGAGCCGCGCCTGCCTGTCGGAGGCGGAGGAGGGCAGCGGCCTGGTGCTGGCCTGCAAGGCCTACCCGGACAGCGACATCCGCCTGCGGCCGGTGGCGCTGCTGCAGCGCTGCCTGGAGCGGCGCATGCCGAAGACGTAGTCGCAGCAGAACCGTAGAACAGTAGATCAGTAGAAAAAACGCAGCAAGAAAAGATGGACCGATAACCCCATCATCAAGGATCAAGGAGACAGTCATGGCATTGACAGGCGTATTGCGTCCGGGGCACGTGGCATTGCGCGTGCTGGAGCTGGAGCCGGCGCTCAGGCACTACACCGAGGTACTCGGGCTGATCGAAACCGCGCGCGACGACAAGGGCCGCGTCTACCTCAAGGCCTGGGACGAGCATGACCACCACAGCGTGGTCCTGCGCGAGGCCGACAGCCCGGGCATGGACTACATGGGCTTTCGCGTGGACAGCGGCCGCACGCTGGAGCGGCTGGCGCACGAAGTGGAGCAGTCGGGCCTGGCCTCGGACTGCCAGTGGATTGCCGCCGGCGAGCATCCGCGCACCGGCGTGCGCTTTCGCTTCACCATCCCCACCGGCCATGCCATCGAGCTGTTCGCGGACAAGGACAAGCTGGGCTGCATGACCGGCGACAGCAACCCCGACCCGTGGCCCGACGACCTGCGCGGGATGGCGCCGAGCCGCTTCGACCATTGCCTGCTGTATGGCGACGACGTCGACGGCACGGTCAGGCTGTTCCGCGACGTGCTCGGCTTCACGCTGGCCGAGGAAGTGGTGGCCGGGCCGGACCGGATGCTGATCGGCGCCTTCCTGACCTGCTCCAACAAGGCGCACGACATCGCCTTTATCCGCCACCCCGAGAAGAACAAGTTCCACCACGCCTCGTTCAACCTGGACAACTGGGGCGAAGTGCTCAAGGCCGCCGACATCATCTCCAAGAAGGACGTCTCGCTCGATATCGGGCCCACGCGCCACGGCATCACGCGCGGCGCCACCATCTACTTCTTCGATCCTTCCGGCAACCGCAACGAGGTGTTCTCCGGCGGCTATATCCACTATCCGGACAAGCCCACCATCACCTGGACCGACAACGAACTGGGGCGGGCGATCTTCTATCACGACCGCAAGCTCAATGATGCGTTCCTGAGCGTGCTGACCTGAGCGCCGCGAGTTGAGCGGACCGGCGTGGCACCGGATGGCGCCGGTTTGCTCCCCCCTCCCACGCGGTGGGAGAGGGGAGAGCGCGCACAGCCGGCCGGGCGCCCGGCCCGGCGCAACGTCCCAACCATCGAGACAGACATGAAAGAATTCAAGAACTTCATCAACGGCGAGTGGGTCGGCACCGCCCGCCAGTTCGACGACCGCAACCCCGTCGACAACAGCCTGATCGCCCGCGTGCACGAAGCCGGGCAGGCCGAGGTGGACGCCGCCGTGAGCGCGGCCAGGCAGGCCCTGCACGGACCGTGGGGCAGGATGACCGTGGCGCAGCGCGTGGAGTTGCTGCACGCGGTGGCCGACGGCATCAACCGCCGCTTCGACGATTTCCTGCAGGCGGAGATCGCCGACACCGGCAAGCCGCTGTCGCTGGCCAGCCATGTCGACATCCCGCGCGGCGCGGCCAATTTCAAGGTGTTTGCCGACCTCATCAAGAACGTGCCGGCGGAGAGCTTCGCCATGGCCACCCCGGACGGCGGCGAGGCCATCAACTATGCGGTGCGCGCGCCGCGCGGCGTGATCGGCGTGGTGTGCCCGTGGAACCTGCCGCTGTTGCTGATGACGTGGAAGGTCGGGCCCGCGCTGGCATGCGGCAATACCGTGGTGGTCAAGCCATCGGAGGAGACGCCAGCCACCGCCACGCTGCTGGGCGAGGTGATGAACGAAGCCGGCGTGCCGCCCGGCGTCTACAACGTGGTGCACGGTTTCGGCCCCGATTCCGCCGGCGCCTTCCTGACCGCGCACCCGGATGTAGACGGCATTACCTTCACCGGCGAGACACGCACCGGCGAGGCCATCATGAAGGCTGCCGCCAATGGCGTGCGTCCGGTCTCGTTCGAACTGGGCGGCAAGAACGCCGGCATCGTGTTCGCGGATGCGGACTTCGACAAGGCCGTCGCCGGCATCACGCGCTCGGCCTTCGAGAACAGCGGCCAGGTGTGCCTGGGCACCGAGCGGGTCTATGTGCAGCGGCCCATCTTCGCGCGCTTCGTCGCCGCGCTCAAGGCCAGGGCGGAGGGGCTGAAGCTGGGCAAGCCGGGCGACGACGGCGTGAACATGGGGCCGCTGGTGTCGCTGGAGCATCAGGCCAAGGTGCTGTCGTACTACCGCAAGGCGGCGCAGGCCGGCGCCACCGTGGTCACCGGCGGTGGCGTGCCGCCGATGCCGGGCGCGCTGGCCGAAGGCGCCTGGGTGCAGCCGACCATCTGGACCGGCCTGCCCGAGGACGCGGCGGTGATCCGCGAGGAGATCTTCGGGCCCTGCTGCCATATCGCGCCCTTCGATACGGAAGAGGAGGTCGTGCGGCTCGCCAACGATACGCCCTATGGCCTGGCCGCGACCGTGTGGACCAGCGACCTCGGCACCGCCCACCGCATGGGCCGTGCGCTGGACGTGGGCATCTGCTGGATCAACGCCTGGTTCCTGCGCGACCTGCGCACGGCCTTCGGCGGCGCCAAGCAATCCGGCATTGGCCGCGAGGGCGGGGTGCATTCGCTGGAGTTCTATACCGAACTGCGCAATATCTGCGTGAAGCTGTGAGGCTGGCCATGGGCAACGAGACAAACGCGACAAACGCGACAAACGAGATGGACGTGACGAGCATCACGCGAGAACAGATCCGCGAGATCGGCGCGAGCCTGCACCAGGCACTGGTCGCGCGCGCGCCGCTGGCTCCGCTGACCGCGACCTGGCCAGGCCTGTCCATCGACGACGCCTACCGCATCCAGCTGGCCATGGTGCAGCACCGGATCGATGCCGGCGAGCGGGTGGTCGGCAAGAAGATCGGCGTGACCAGCCGCGTGGTGATGGACATGCTCGACGTGCGCCAGCCGGATTTCGGCCACTTGCTGTCCGGCATGGTCCACGGCGACGGCGCGGCGATCGCCGCCGACACGCTGATCGCGCCCAAGGCCGAAGGCGAGATCGCCTTCGTGCTCAAGGAAGACCTGGCCGGGCCGGGCGTGACCAATGCCGACGTGCTGCGCGCCACCGCCTACGTGCTGCCGTGTTTCGAGATCGTCGATTCGCGCATCCGCGACTGGAAGATCCGCATCCAGGACACCGTGGCGGACAACGCCTCGTCGGGCGTGTTCGTGCTCGGCGATGCGGCGGTGGACCCGCGCGGGCTCGACTTGGGCACCGTGGGCATGACGCTGGAGAAGAACGGCGAGATCGTTGCCACCGGCGCGGGTGCGGCCGCGCTGGGCCACCCGGCCAATGCGGTGGCGTGGCTGGCGAACACGCTCGGGCGGCTCGGCATTGGCCTGAAGAAGGGCGAGGTGATCCTGTCCGGCTCGCTGGCCGCGATGGTGCCGGTCAAGGCCGGCGACCAGCTGCGCATCAGCCTCGGCGGCATCGGCTCGGCCGGCGTGCGCTTCGTGTGAATCCCGTCTATCCGCTGCACAGGAGCTAGCCATGAACCTGACCCAAGACACCATCCTCCAGCTCGCCGAGTTCCTGGAGAACGCCGAACTCACGCGCGAGCCGGTGCGCAAGATCACCGATACCCATCCCGACATGGACTGGGACGACGCCTACGCCATCCAGGACGCGATCCGCGCCCGCAAGCAAGCGCGCGGCACCCGCATCGCTGGCCTCAAGATGGGCCTGACCTCGTTTGCCAAGATGCGCCAGATGGGCGTGACCGAACCGGTCTACGGCTTCCTGACCGACTACGGCGCCTGCATGGATGGCGGCGCCATCGACACCGCCGCGCTGATCCATCCCAAGGTGGAGGCGGAGATCGCGTTCGTGCTCAAGCATCCGCTGCGTGGCCCGGGCTGCCATATCGGCGACGTGCTGGCGGCCACGGACTTCGTGCTGCCGGCGGTGGAGGTGATCGACTCGCGCTACGAGCAGTTCCGTTTCGATCTCAAGAGCGTGATTGCGGACAACACCTCGTCCGCGCGCTTCGTCACCGGCGGCACGCACCGCGGTGCCGACGGGCTGGACCTGAAGAACCTCGGCGTGGTGCTGGAGAAGAACGGCGAGGTGGTGGCCACCGCGGCCGGCGCGGCGGTGCTGGGCCATCCGGCCAGCAGCGTGGCGA
>NZ_JBFTND010000335.1:0-5404 GCF_056397305.1 Cupriavidus sp. 05N40 | reverse complement strand
GACCGATACCGGCGGCGGCACGTCGTCCCCATCCTTCGGGTCCGTCTTGTCGCGCCACTTCGCCGGCTGGCGGTTCTTCAGCCAGATGAACGCCGCCGCGGTGTCAGGCGGGTAGTACTTCCGGATCTTGGTCTTGCGGATCTTGCCGCCCACCACCCGGATGTCGAGATCGTCGTGCTCGAAGCCACATGCGCGCTGGTAGAGCCGCTCCGCCACGTTGGCGTCGGCCAGCGACTTGCCCATTTTTATGGCGAGCAGGAACTCGGGGTAGTCGGCGCTCCACTTCCGCAGGGTGGCGGTGCTCACGCCAAAGAAGTCGGCGAGCTCGTCATTGGTGGCGCCGAGTAGGGTCAGCTTCCGGGCTTGCTCAGCAAACTCCGGCTTGAAACTGGAAGGTCTTGCCATATGCGCGGTCCCTCAGGGAACGACGCCGCCGGCATCGACTCCGCGTGTGTGAGATTGGGGGGGTGCCGCTGCCCGTCGCCAGAAAGCCCCACTGCGGGGGAGGAGACATGGCTTACGCTCACGTCAGCGGCTGCCGGTGTTTTGCCCCACCGCCGGCCGGGGGTGACCTCGACTGTTATCGAGACGGTTGTGCCCGCAGGGACACGAATTCAGGATTGGGGCTCGGTGCTGTCGCCCAGGGGATGCGGTTCTGCCGCGATGGCCGGGCAGCACGCGGCCCTATTCACAAGAAATGAGATCCGTTGCGCAGTGTGTTCGACTCCACCGTTGGGAACAGCATAACTCTCGCCCGAGCATGTAACCTCGATACCGTACCGAGTCTCTTTTAGGCTCACATCGACCGTCATTTCAACGGTGCCAACGCTCTGAATATAGCATTCGACAAGGATAGCGAAATCGAGTCCGCCATCACCCCTGAACTCGGTAAGTTCGTGCCTCGATTTGACCTTGTGGACGCTGCCGCTCTCGTTGTTTGCCAGGAAGACGAGTTCAGGCGCAACATCGAGAGCCTCAGCTGCTGCCTTCCTCACCTCCTCCGCTTGGCTTCGGAGGTCGTCAATCGTCTTTGCCGCTTTGGTCACGGCGTAGCCTAGGCTAGTTCTTGCTGATTCGAATGTTCCCACCAGGTCTTCTCCTCATTTGTCGGAGGAAAGATTCTAGCGGAACGAACGCGTGCGCCCAGCGAAGTCCAGTCGACCCGCGATAGGACCGCCCAATTGAAAAAGCCCGCTGGGCGAGCCATGCGGGCTTTTGTGACTCTGGTGGCGAGTCTGGACAAATACTATGCCAACTGTCCCAGAAACTCAAGCTGCCTGTAAGGAATCGTCCTCGATCACGCCGTGAGCCCGGAAACTGTCCGTCAGCGTCTCGTCGGCCCGCTGCTCCAGCGCCCGCAGGTGGGCGACCAACACCTTGTTCGCCCGCTCATAGGTGCTCTTGCTTCCGCCGCACTCGGCCGCGATCTGCCGGAACGAGAAATCCTGATCCGCCCTCTCCCGCCCCGCGTACCGACGCCAGACCAGCGCCAGCATGGCCAAGTCGTTGCCCACGCCGATCAGGCCCTGGTAGTAGCCGGCCAGGCCACGCACGCCGGCGGCGCGCTCGAGCTGGTAGGCATACCGCGCCCAGATGACGTTGCGCTCTGGCTCCGGCAACCGGTCGCGCACGGCCGCCGTGATCATGCTGCACTGCGCGCGGATCTCGTCCGGCGACAGCCCGCTGAAGTTGATCGTGCTGCCGCTGGCCACGCCGCGCAGTTGCTGCAGCCATACATCCTGCTGGCGGGTCGGGTGGTCCAGGTCCTCCAGCAGCCGGATCAGCATGTTCCGGAATGGCGCGCCCTGCCGCGGCGGCATGGACAGCACCAGGTAGGCCACATGGAGCGCCTGGCTCGTCGTCTTGAAAATCGCTTCCGTCATCCCCTCTCCCCGTAGAACTGGCAACGCTTGCCGTGGTTCCTTCGTTTGCCGCCCCGCAGCAGCTTCGTGCAGACCGTGTGCGTCGTGCCCATCAGCCGCGCAGTCTTCTCGTAGACGCAGCCCTTGCAGCTGCGCGCCTCGTTGCGCTCGTAGACCTCGGCCGGGTCCCGGAACATGTGGGCCGGCAGGGTCATCCGTGGACCCCGTCAAAGCTGACCCCGAACTCATTCGCCGCATGAGCCTGGACCTTAGTCACGTACTCGCTGAACTCCGCCACCGAGAATTCCGATGTCGACTTGCGGCGCGTGAAGAGCCGGCCGTCGGGCAGCGCGATCTCCACCTTCGGCGCGAACAGGTCGGCGAAGTACTCGTGCCAGGTGGCGCGCTTGAACTGCTGCCCATCGATCCAAGCCTGTTCCTCGACGTCGCGTAGCACCGGCCCGAAGTAGAAGCCGTTCTGCTCCGTGGTGCGCCGACGCTCTTCGGCCGTCACGATGATCCGCAGTGGCTTGCCTTTCTCGGCGAACGCCGCCGCGTTGGCCTTGATGAACGCCAGAACCGTCGGCCAGATGCCCGGGCTCTTCAGCGTGAACTCGCGGTACAGGGTGCTCATCAGCCCTTCCTCCCCCACGACCAGAGCAGCAGCCCGCCCATGAGCACCAGCACCACGACAACCCAGCCCATCATGTAATCGTCCATCAGGACACCTCCATCTCGTCTTCAGGCACATCGATGCGGTGCTGCACACAGGGCAGCGCGATGTCGACCAGCTCGATGCCCCACACGTCGAGCAGCGCGGAGAATCCTGCGCCACCACCCACAAAGCGAACGTGCTTCCCTGGCTCCATCGGCTGGTAGGCCTGCATCGCCTTCTCATCAATGCACGTCCAGACCATGGCCGCATTGCCGCGCCCATTGGGACGCACCATTTCGAACGAGATCATCCCGCGCTGGCTCATCCGCTTGAGTGCATCGCTCGTCCCCTGGCGCGTGTAGCCGCCGCGCTCGGAGAACGTTGAGGCCACCACCTTCTCGCCACGCAGGAAGGCGGCTCGCAGCGCCTGGGAGAGCGGCACGGCCGGCGCGGACTGTGCTGGTGCCGGCCGCGAACGCGGCTTCCAGTTCCGCATTTCCTCCATGCTGATGCAAACCAGCAGTCCGCCGATCCTGGTGCCGTTGGGTTGTTCTTCCCGGAGCAGCCCGGCGAAGTGCTCCCTCAGAGCGTTGCACACCGCCACCCGGGAGACTCCGATGCGCTTGGCGAACTCGGGCGGCGCGATCTTCTCGCCGCGGAGGAAGGCGGCGTGCAGCAGCTCCGCGACAGTGGCTTTCGGTTCGGTGTCCATCACGCTGCCTCCCCGAACAGTCCAGCCTGCGGCGAGTCCGTCATGAGCGGCGTGATCGTAACCACCAGGCGCGCGTCGCCGTCCGGCTCTGCCCGCTCGGCGGAGATCCGGCGCACCTGCCAGCCGTCGTCCTGGATCACCACACCCTTCAGCGCGTCCAGTAGCACCTTCTGCGCGTTGTCCAAGTCGATGCACTGCACGCCGTCGTCCCAATGCAGCGGGTCCTTGGCCATGCGCTTCTGCCAGTCCAGCGGGCGCTTCGGGAACAGCCTGTAGGCGATGGCAACGCGGCAGGCCAGCGGCGCGCGGACGCCGGCGGCCTTGGCCAGCCAGCCCACTTCGGTCTTGTAATCCTTGGCCTCCTGGCTCAGCGTCGTCACCGGCGCCTTGAAGCCCTTGGGCATGTAGGTGCGCCAGTAGCGGTTGGCGCTCACGGGATACGGCAGGGTCAGGATGATCTGGGTCATGGTTTCCTCACAGGTCTGCGGCAATGCCGCGCTTGCGCACGGCCGGGCCCGCCGACAGCATCGGCAGCGGCCCGGTCCATTCTTCGAACTTGGTCACGGCGCCGCGGTAGAGCAACGGCACGTCGCTGAGCGCGCCGTTGCGCTGCTTGCGGATCAGCACCTCGGCGTAGCCCTTCAGCTCGGTGTTGTTCGGCTCGTACATCTCCGGCCGGTGCACGAACATCACCACGTCGGCGTCCTGCTCGATGTCGCCCGAGTCGCGCAGGTCGGACAGGATCGGCTTCCGGTCCGGGCGGTCTTCGTTCTTGCGGCTGAGCTGCGCGAGCGCCACCACCGGCACGTTCAGTTCCTTGGCCAGCGCCTTCAGCCCGCGCGAGTAGGCGCCGATCTGCTGCGTGCGCATCTTTTCCTCGCCGCCAGTCATCAGGCCGAGGTAGTCGACGATCAGCACGTCCAGGCCGTGCTTGCGCTGGTGGGCCTTCGCCTTCATCCGCACCTCGAGCAGCGTCAGCGCAGGCGAGTCGTCGACCGCAAAGTTGAGCCCGTCGATGTGCTGGATCGATGCGGTCAGCTTCTGCCACGAGGTGGTGTCGTTCGGGTTGAGGCGGCCCAACAGGTGCGACAGCGCGATGTCGCCGCGGCTGGCCACCGAGCGCGCGACGATCTCCTGGTCGGACATCTCCATCGACAGGAGCAGCACGCCGTAGTCGGTCGAGATGTTCAGGCCGATGTCGGTGGTCAGCGCCGTCTTGCCCATCGAAGGCCGGCCGGCGACGATCACCAGGTTGCCCCGGCGCAGGCCGCCGTTCAGTGCACGGTCGAGCGAATCCAGCCCGGTCGAGATCGCCGTCTCGCCGCTGCCGTGAGCGCGGGCGTCGACGGCATCGCAGAACTCGGCCATCAGCTCGCGCAGCATCTTGGGCTCGCGGCGCACGCCGATTTGCGCCAGGCCGGACAGCAGTGCCTGTGCGCGATCGAGGATCTCCGCGCCCTTCAATGCGCTCGGGGTCTCGACCATCTCGAGCACCTTGCGCGCTGCGCTGGCGGTCTCGCGCAGCATGGCGCGGTCGCGCACGATCTCGGCATAGCGCGAGATATTCGCGGCGCTGGGCGTGCGATGCGCCAGCTCGGTGAGGTACGGCAGGCCGCCCACGCGCTCGGCCCGCCCTTCCGACTGCAGGCGCTCGAACACGGTCACCACGTCGGCAGGACGGTTCGAAACAACGAGCTGCAGGATGGCCACGAAGACGGCGCGGTGGTCCTCGCGGTAGAAGTGCGCCGGGTCGAGGCCGTTGATGCGGTCGACGGCATTGTTGTCGAGCAGCAGGCCGCCCAGCACCGCCTGCTCGGCTTCCACGCTGAACAGCGCGCGCGCCTGGGGGAAGTCCTCGGGCGTGTTCATGCTGCTGCGTCCTCGTGGTACTGCCCCTCGCGGATCTTGGCGAAGTTCTCAGCCTTGACGATCCAGTCCAAGCTGACCAGGAAGGGCTTTCGGCCATCGCGCGGCGAAACCTTGCCGGTCAGGAATGCAGAGCCGGCGACATAGCCAAAGAACCGGCGCCAGTACTCGAGGTTTTGCCGCTTGGGGTCTTCGTTCCACCGGGTGCGCAGATGGGCAGCTCGAGCAGGCGTCCAGTCACGAACCGCACGGCCCATCGGCAGCAGCTCGTGGTAGAGCCCGATGATTTCCTGATGCGGGCAGTCAGGG
>NZ_JBFTND010000334.1:0-4792 GCF_056397305.1 Cupriavidus sp. 05N40 | reverse complement strand
ATCCGTGCCGGCGTTGCCGGCGGGCTATCCGCAGAGCTACGCGGAGATCATCGCGCGCGCGCTGCAGGAAGGCGTGGTCAGTGTGCATGCCTCCACCGACACCGAGGTCGCGCAGCCCCTGGTGAGCGCCTTCGAGGCGCGCTATCCGGGCATCAAGGTGCGCTACCGCGATCTCAACACGCTGGAGCTCAACGACCGCTTCCTGGCCGACAGCGCGCGCCTTGCCGCCGGCCAGCCGCCTGGCGCCGACACCGCCGACGTGCTGTGGAGCACGGCGATGGACCTGCAGATCAAGCTGGTCAACGACGGCCATGCGCTGCGCTACGCCTCGCCCGAGCGCGCCGGGCTGCCGTCATGGGCGGCGTGGCGCGACGAGGCCTGGGGAACCACCTTCGAGCCGGCCGTGATCGTCTACAACCGCCGCCATTTCGCCGGCATGCAGGCGCCGCGCAGCCGCACCGGCCTGGCGCGGCTGCTGCAGGACAACACGCCGCGCTGGCGCCAGCGCGTGGTGACCTATGACGTGGAGAAATCCGGGGTGGGCTACCTGCTGGCGCAGCAGGACGCGCGCATGGGCGACGAGTTCTGGTACCTGGCGCAGGCGCTGGGCCGCTGCGGCGTGCAACTGTCGGCGTCGACGGCCAGCATGATCGAGCGCATCGCCTCTGGCGAGTTCGTCATGGGCTACAACCTGCTGGGCTCGTATGCGCTGTCGCTGATGGAGCGGGGCGCGGAGATCGATGTGATCGCGCCGCGCGACTACACCCTGGTGATGTCGCGCGTGGCCTTTATCGCGCGCCGCGCGGCCCATCCCAATGCGGCGCGGCTGTGGCTGGACTTCCTGCTGTCGCGCGCGGGCCAGACCGTGCTGGGGCAGAGCGCCTCGCAGCTCTATACGATCCGCTCCGATACCGACAGCGTGCACACCGCGGCGGCGCTGGCCGAGCGCCTGGGCTACGCGCTCAAGCCGATCAGCGTGGGTCCCGGCCTGCTGGCGGCGCAGGACACGCTGCGCAAGCGCGCCTTCTTCGCGCGCTGGCGCGACGCCACGCGCGGCTGAGCGGGCGGCTGAACGGACCGAACCTCAGCCGGGCTGCGTGGCGCGCGCGGCCTTCTGTGCCGCCTTCTGCGCGGCCTGCCCGGCTTCCTTGGCCTGGGCCTCCTGGCACATCGAATCGATTTCCTCGTTCAGCGCGGCCACCGGGCGCGCCACGTAGCCCTGGCGCAAGGCGGGCGACAGCCTGAGCGTGTCGATGAAGGCGTCCGCCACGCGCGCGGCGTTGGTCTCGAGATCGAAGTCCTCCGGCGCGAACAGCCAGTGCGACAGCATGCCGCCGATGGAGGCATGGAAGACGTTGACGGCGAGATCGAGGTCGAGGTCCGCCGGCAGCTGGCCGCGCTCCACCGCCAGGCGCAGGTGCTCGCGCATCTTGACCGTGCCTTCGTGGTGCGACTGGCGCTGGCGCTGGAAGATGGCGCCGTTCTCTTCGACCATCTCGCACTTGTGGAAGACGATCTCGAACACGCGCCGCCACTGGGGGTTCTCCACGGTCTGGCGCAGCGCGAAGGCGCAGATGTCGCGGATGCTGCCCAGCGGATCTTCCTGGCTGGCGATGCGCTCGGGCTCGCACAGCGCCTCGAGCGGCAAGTGCACGCGATCCGACATGGCGGCAAACACATCGCTCTTGTTCTTGAAGTGCCAGTAGATGGCGCCGCGCGTCACGCCGGCGGCCTCCGCAATGTCGGCGAGTGACGGGCGGGCCACGCCGCGGGCGTGGAACACGGCCTCGGCCGCGTCGAGAATGCGGTGGCGCGTCTCAAGCGCCTCTTCCTTGGTGCGTCTGACCATGATGTTCTCAGCTGCCGGCCACGCGGGCCGGTCTGGTTGTCTCTCCCGGGGTGCCGGCGGTGGGGCCGCCGCGCACGAGGGTGCGCTCCACGAGCGCGCCAGGCCATCGCCGGGCCGCCGATATATGGGGCAAGTATCGACGCATTGCAACAGGCACTTACATACATGCGCGGATGTATATATAATACGCGTTCGCCTGACTTTCGGCCAGCCAAACGGTCCGGAGTGGCGCCGCGATCTCCTTCGTCTCCGGCGGCTGTTCGCCGGCTTGTTCGCGGTGCCCGGTCGGCATGTCGTTACCGGCTTTTCGCCATTCGTCGCTTTGGCCCTGCCAGGGCAGCCCGAAGTGGCTAACGTCCTTCTTTTTTGCCTGCCGCCGGCGTTGCCGGCTGGCAGGCCGCGCCGTATCCGGACACGACACCGGGAGCGCATGCGGCCGATTTCAAATTGCCATCATGGGGTTATCGATGAGTAAGTCCCAACGTATCACCTGCGTTGCCGCTGCCGTACTGTCGGCGCTTGCGCTCACCGCCTGCGGCGACAAGAAGCCGCAAGCCGGCGCCATGCCGCCGCCCGAGGTGGGTGTGGTCACCGTGACGCCGACCACGGTGTCGGTCATCAATGAACTGCCGGGCCGCCTCGAAGGCGTGCGCACCGCCGAAGTGCGGGCGCGCGTCGCCGGCATCGTGCTGTCGCGCAACTATCGCGAGGGCGGCGAGGTCAAGGCCGGCCAGCTGCTGTTCAAGATCGACCCGGCGCCTTACCAGGCGCAGGCCGAGTCTGCCAAGGCCAGCCTTGCGCGCGCCGAGGCCAATGCCGTGGCGGCGCGCCAGAAGGCCGAGCGCTACAAGCCGCTGGTGGCCGTGAACGCGGTCAGCAAGCAGGAATACGACGAAGCCGTGGCCGCCGCCGGCCAGGCCAGCGCCGACATCGCCGCGGCCAAGGCCGCGGTCACCACCGCCCAGATCAACCTCGGCTACACCGCCGTGACCGCGCCCATCAGTGGCCGCGTGGGCCGCGCGCTGGTGACCGAGGGTGCGCTGGTCGGCAGCGGCGAAGCCACCAAGCTGACCATGGTCGAGCAGGTCGACCCGATCTGGGTCACCTTCACCCAGCCCGCCAGCGAAGTGATGAAGCTGCAGCGCGCCATCGAGAGCGGCAAGGTCAAGGGCGTCGACGGCGGCGCGCGCGTGCACCTGTTCATCGAGGACGGCCGCGAGTACGGCGAGACCGGCAAGCTGCTGTTCTCCGACATGACGGTCGACCCGACCACCGGCGCCATCACGCTGCGCGCGCAGTTCCCCAACGCCCGTCGCGAGCTGCTGTCGGGCACCTTCGTGCGCGTGAAGATCGAGCAGGGCGTCGACGAGAACGCGCTGACCGTGCCGCAGCGCGCGCTGATCCGCACGGCGCAGGGCGCGTCGGTGCTGGTGGTGGGCGGCGACGGCAAGGTGGCTTCGCTGCCGGTCAAGGCGCCCCAGGCCATCGGCGACAACTGGATCGTCACCGAAGGGCTCRAGGGCGGCGAGAAGGTGATCGTCGAGGGCTTGCAGAAGGTCAAGGTCGGCGCGCCCGCCAGGGCGGTGCCGTTCGCCGCGCCGGTCACCGCCGCCTCCGAGCCCGCCGCGCAGCAGGCCGCCGGCGGCGCCTCGGCACCGGCCGCGGTCGCCACGGAAAAGGCCGACAAGAAGGCCGACGCCAAGCAAGGCTAATCACAGCGCAATACCAAGGGAGCCAGTTTTATGGCCAAGTTTTTCATTGACCGGCCGGTCTTCGCGTGGGTTCTCGCGCTGATCATCGTGCTGGCCGGGGTGTTGTCGATCCAGCAGTTGCCGATCGCCCAGTACCCCAACATCGCACCGCCGACGATCTCGGTCACGGCGACGTACCCGGGCGCCTCGGCCAAGACGCTGGAGGATTCGGTCACCTCGGTGATCGAGCAGGAACYCAACGGCGCGCCTGGCCTGCTGTACTATCAGTCCACCAGCGAAGCCACCGGCCTGGCGTCGATCACCATCGCCTTCGAGCCGGGCTCCAACATCGACCTGAACTCGGTCGAGGTGCAGAACCGCCTCAAGCGCGTGGAAGCGCGCCTGCCGGCGGAAGTGCGCCAGCAGGGCGTGCGCGTGGACAAGGCCGGGAACAACTACATGATGTTCCTGACGGTCTCGTCCAAGTCTGGCCAGGCTGACGCCATCCAGCTCGGCAACTATGTCTCGGCCAGCGTGATCGACTCGATCCGCCGCGTGCCGGGCGTGGGCCAGGCCGACCTGTTCGGCACCGAGTACGCCATGCGCATCTGGGTGGACCCGTCCAAGCTGACGGGTTTCAACCTGACGCCGCAGGATGTCACCGCCGCCATCGCCGAGCAGAACGTGCAGGTCGCCGTGGGCGAACTGGGCGGCACGCCGTCGCCCAAGGGCACCGAGCTCAACGCCACCGTCACCACCGAAAGCCGCCTCACCACGCCGGAGCAGTTTGCCAACATCCTGCTGCGCGTGAACCCGGACGGCTCCTCGGTGCGCATCAAGGACGTCGGCCGCGTCGAGCTCGGCGGCGCCGACTACTCCACGCTGGCACGCACCAACGGCAAGCCGTCGGCGGCCATCGCCATCAAGCTCGCGCCGACCGGCAACGCGCTGGCCACGGCCACCGCCGTGCGCGCGAAGATGGAAGAGCTCTCGAAGTTCTTCCCGGGCGACTACGAGTACAGCGTGCCTTACGACACGTYGGCCTTCGTGAAGATCTCGATCGAGGAAGTGATCAAGACCCTGCTCGAAGCCGTGGTGCTCGTGTTCCTGGTGATGTACCTGTTCCTGCAAAATTTCCGCGCCACGCTGATCCCCACGCTGGTGGTGCCGGTGGCCCTGATGGGCACCTTCGGCATGCTGCTGGCGTTCGGCTTCYCCATCAACGTGCTGACGATGTTCGGCATGGTGCTGG
>NZ_JBFTND010000333.1:0-4833 GCF_056397305.1 Cupriavidus sp. 05N40 | reverse complement strand
GCATCAGCCCTTCCAATGCCTTCTCGAGGTCAGCGTCTTCGAACACGATGAATGGCGCATTGCCGCCAAGCTCCAGTGACAGTTTCTTGAGACTCGGAGCACATTGTGCAGCCAGCACGCGCCCCACCTCTGTGGAACCGGTGAGTGTCAGCTTGCGAACGTCAGGGCTTGAGGTCAGGACCGCGCCGATTTCGCGGGAAGAGCCGGTGATAACTTGCAGGATGCCGGCCGGAAGACCGGCCTCCTCCGCGAGGTAGGCTAGCGCAAGCGCGGAAAGAGGCGTCTGCTCAGCGGGCTTGACGATGATGGAGCAGCCAGCGGCGAGCGCGGGGGCCACCTTTCGGGTCACCATCCCAGACGGGAAATTCCACGGAGTAATTGCCGCACACAGGCCTACGGGCTGCCGAATGACCAGTTGACGAGTGTAGGGATCGTTCGAGGGAATGATGTCGCCGTAGCCACGGCGCGCCTCCTCGGAGAACCACTCGATGTAGGAGGCAGCGTAGGATATCTCGGCCCGCGCCTCCTGCAGCGGCTTGCCCTGCTCCAGCGTCAACAGGGTCGCAAGGTCTTCCAGATTCGCCTGGACGAGATCGAACCATCGACGCAGGACCGTCGCGCGCTCCCCGGCGGTGCTCTTGGCCCATCGCTTCGCCGCCGCAGCTCCGCATGCGATTGCCTGATCCGCTTCCCTCGCCCCTAACCTTGGCACCTTTGCTACGACATTGCCACCAAATGGATTCTTTACATCAATCCATTGGGTCCCTTCCACCCATTCGCCCCCTACCAGACACTGGGAACGCAGTAGTTCGGGATTCTTCAGGTTTACGGTCGTCTCATTCATACGGTTTCTCTCCTTTGCCTTGGGTTCTGCACAATGCCGTCAGCCCTGACCGACGGCTTGCTTGCCAGCGTCGACGATGACTTCCAGCAACCTCGGCTGCCGGGATTCGATGGCGGCACGCAGGGAACTTGCGAGCTGAGAAGGATCTGCAATCCGTTCGGCGTGGACACCCATACCGCGTGCCATCTCAACGAAGTTCAGTGCCGGATTGACCAAATCCATGCCGAGGAAGTCGTCGCAGTTACGCATTGCTACCAGGCGTTCCTTGATGATTCGATAGGATTTGTTGTTGACGATGACGTACGTGATCGGGAGCTTCTCGTGCGCCGCCGTCCATAGCGCCTGGATGGCGTACATCGCGCTTCCGTCCCCAACCAAAGCGACCACGGGTGTATTCCGCCTGGCAAGGGCGGCTCCGACTGCTCCACCCATGGCAAAGCCCAACCCGCCGCTGGCCAGCCCAAAGAAGTCGCGAGGTGCCGTTACCTCGAGAAAATTGGACAACAGGGGCGAGGTTGTTGGCGCCYCCTCAATCACGATGGTGCCAGCCGGTATTGCGTCCGCGAGCGTCATGGCCAGAACACGAGGATCGATCGGCTCCGACGCTTGCATAGTGGATGCATGCCGGCGAAGCTCTTCTCGCCGAACCGTCCAGTTCGAATCACGCAACCGACCGAGTCGAGCACGGGCCTCATCCCGGTCGTCCGCGCTTTGCGTCGAAGCGATTCGTGGCAGGAGTTCAGTGAGCGTTTCCTTGACCCCCGCTCGTACCGCGAGGTGCGTGGGGTAGTTTTTGCCAAGCTCCCAGTCGCGCTCCGAGATGTGAATGACCCGCAGTTCATCCGGCATCGGGTCGGTTTCACTAAATGCCGACATTCTCAACAGATCACCGCCGAGGACAATCAATAGGTCATGCCTGCCAAGCAACTCCCGCACTTTCGCCTGATTGCGCGACAGGTCGCCCATGAACGATGCGTGCTTAGACGGATACCGCGTGTTGTAAGGAATAGGTTCATGGTAGACCGCAGCACCGATCCGCTCCGCGAGCTCTTGAGCCTCCGTGAACGCGTCCTGCTCTGCAAGCTCTCGTCCGGCAACGATGACTGGCGCTTTGCTGGCGAGGATCGCATCGACAAGTGCGTCACGCGTGCGGCTTGACGGGCCACCCATTGCGTCGACTCGTGTGCTGAAACCCAGCTCCAGTTCTGCTTCGTCATCGAGAATGCTACCCGGCAGACTGAGGAAAACCGGGCCGAAGGGCGGGGTCATGGCAATCTTCGCTGCGCGGCGAACGACTCGAGGCAGATCCTCTACCCGTTGGATCTCATATGCCCATTTGACCAGAGGCTCTGCGAGCGGTACCAAAGGTTCATACAGCATTGGCTCCAGCAAGCCGTAGCCCAGCTCATACTGCCCTGCCGTGACAATCATCGGAGAGCCCGAAAATTTCGCGTTGTACAGTGCGCCCATCGCGTGGCCAAGGCCAGGAGTGCAGTGCAGATTGACCGCAGTCAGTCGACCAGTTGCCCTCGCGAATCCATCTGCCATGGATAAGACGACAGACTCCTGCAGCCCCAGGACATACTGGATCCCCGTCGCTTCTGGCATAGCCTCCATCAGCGCCAGTTCGGTGGTCCCCGGATTGCCGAACACATGCGTGACACCTTCATCTTGCAGGAGCTTCAAGAACGCGGCGCGGCCGCTGAGACGCTGTTTGGTCATAGGTTATCAGGCGCGATCTCCCGATCGCACCAAGAAGTAGTTGAGTACGGAAACTGTTGGGCTGCGCATCGCAGCCCCTGCCGTCATCGCCCAAAGAGACGAAAGCGATGAGGAAAAAAAGCGAGAACCTGGCGGTTCTGGTTCTAGCCCACTGCCGCGCCTCGCCAGAAGATTGGAGGCAGGGACTGGAGCGATCGTGCGGGCGTCGTCTGCGCCCTGGCTGGTGCGAGGTGTCGCGGTTGCATCCTGTCTCCCAGAAAGCTGTGTCTTGAGAGCAAGAATAGAGGCAACCTGCAATTCTTTACAAGTTCAATCTATTTCCAATTTCGATTGCATTTTTCGCATAAATCACGCGCCTCGCCGCGCCGGAGGACGGGCCTTCCAATGTTCCTTGAGTTCCGCAAGGAAGCCTTCGGCGCTCGGCGTGAGGCCGCGATCCTTCAAGACGATGACCCCAATATGACGCGTCAGTACTGGCTGCGCGAGCGGCTTCAGTACCAGACCCGGGCCAAGTGCTGCGGGAATCGCCCCACCCGGAACAATGGCCAGGCCGACACCAGCGTGGACAAACTGCATTACCGTGGCAAACTGGGTCACCGTCACGGCGTGCTGCAGGTTCAGCCCCGCAGCCGCCGCGGCCCCGTCCAACATCCGGCGGGTCTGGGCTTCCTTCGGCAAGGAGACCATGGCATAGTTGGCGACCTCGACAAGCGTCAACGTCTTCCGTCCGGCAAGCGGATGATTCGCCGGCATGACGACGTGAAAGCCTTCCCGGCCCAGCGCGATCGCGGAAAATTCCGCGGGAACATCGTCAACATACGTCAAGCCGAGATCGGCGACGCCACTGCGGATATTGTCCAGGACAGTGCCGTGCACGCCTTCGCGCACCTGGATTTCAATACGTGGCCGGGATTCCCGGTAACGTGCCACAACGATGGGCAAGTGAGTCGAGGCCACCGACATCACCGCGGAGATGATGACCTGCCCGCGCTGCTCGTCAGCGATTTCCCGCATTCCTTCAAAGGAAATCCGGAGGTCGGCGAGAATGCGGTTTGCCAGCGCGACGAACTCCAGCCCCGCAGCGGTGATCTCCACCTTGCGAGTGGAGCGTCGGAAGAGCTCGACACCTATCGCTGCTTCAACGCGCTGCAGCGTACGTGTCAACGCCGGCTGCGACAGGTCCAATGCTATCGAGGCAGCAAGAAGGCTTCCTTCGTCTGCAATGGCGCAGACCGCCTGTAATTCGCGGGAGCTCAGATCGGGGACAAGATTCTTGTTCATGGCAGCGGACGATTGGTGTTCCAAGGGCACGGCAATTATGCCGCACGGCAAGCGGCGGCGGTCTGTCCCTGCCGACCAAGTTCATGCTTACCACAGGAGCCCTCACGCAGCCTTAGGTGCGTTGCATCGCCCGGTCGAATCCGCAGCGTTGATCCTGCTTCAAGGCGCGCGCCGCCGGTCTTGCGACCGGAACGGCGTTGTCAAGTGGCCCGGATCTACCGACCGATCAGGCCAATCGAATACCTGCTGCCTTGATGATCTTCGCGTACCTATCCGCCTCTTGGGCGCAGAAAGCCGCGAAGCGCTCAGGCGACTCTCCAAGCGGGTCTGCCGAGAGATCCGCAAGACGCGCCTTGACATCCTGGTTTGCGAGGGCCTTCGCCGCGGCGGACTGGAGGATCCCTACGGTTTCTGGCGGCATCCTGGCGGGGCCCCACAGACCGTACCAGGTCGTCATCGTCATCTCCGGAAAGCCACTTTCCACGAGCGTCGGCACATTCGGCAGGCTCTTCGCGCGGCGGGTCCCAGTCACCGCCAGCGCGCGAAGCTTTCCGGCTTTGACCAAAGGCAGCGAGGCTGGCATGGAGTCGAACATGAAGGTCACCTGCCCCCCGWTCAGATCCGTCAGTGCCGGAGCGCTGCCCTTGTAGGGGACGTGGACCGCCGAGATGCCTGTGGTCATTCTGAAGAGTTCCCCCGCCAGATGACCCGGCACGCCGTTGCTTGCCGAGGCAAAGCTGCAGCCGGTGGGTTGCGATTTAACGTACCTGATCAGGTCGTTGACGTTGTGCACCGGCAGGTCTGCGGCAACAAGCAGTTGCAGCGGCGTGGAAGCAAGGCTTGTGATCGGGGTAAAGTCCTTGAGCGGGTCGTGCGGAAGCTTGGAGTACAAGAACGGATTGATGACCTGTGCCGAAACGTTGATCAACAAGGTCTGACCGTTAGGGGCTGCCTTGGCTACCATATCCGCGCCAATGGTTCCGCTC
>NZ_JBFTND010000332.1:0-4929 GCF_056397305.1 Cupriavidus sp. 05N40 | reverse complement strand
GTCTTGGCCAGCGGCAATTGCTTGGCGATCTTCAGCGCCTTGCCGTCCCAGCGGTACAGGTCGACCCGGTCGAGGCGGTTGCCGGTGGTCAGGAACCATTTCTGGTCGGGCGAGAAACCGATCTGGTAGGGATCGTCGATATTGGGAACGCGCTGCTGGACCTTGCCCGTGACCGGGTCGAGGAAGACCAGGTCATTGCCCACTGCATTGGCGACGATCAGCGATTTGTCGTCGGGCGTGGCGATCAGGTGATGGGGCTCCTTGCCGACCGGGAAGGTCTCGAGCACCTTCTGCATGTCCTTGTCGATCAGCGTGACGGTTGCGTCACCCGAATTGAGCACCACCACCACTTCTGCCGAGGCCGGCGCCGCTGCCATCCCCAGGGACAGGGTACCGATCAAGGCAAACCCGGAAACTACACGACGCAATGCGAGCATAAGACCGTTAAACAATGACTTAATCGAGCATTCTAACGTTTCCGGGTCCTGATCCGATGACGCAGCTCAAGAAACTAACATTTGGTCACAATCTCGGGGTGGGGGGATAGGGGACGGGGGGGCAGAGGGTTCCTGGCGAATTTTTGGGGGCTGTTGTCGACGTCAAGGTCAACGTCAACGTCAAAGTCAACGTCAACGTCAACGTCAAAGGCTTTCGCGCCCCCGGCGCGACCTACTTTCTTTTGTCCGAAAAGAAAGTAGGCCAAGAAAGCGGACTCCTGGCCGGAGGGGCAGAAGAATCCAGGGTTTATGGGATTTGCGGATTCGTGGTGGGCGTGTCGGTTCTGCTGGAATCTGCCGGTACCGGCTCGGGCGGCCGCTAGGCTGCGGGCGGTGCTGGTTTCGTGGTGATGCCCCTGGGCGCTGGTGCACTGCTTGTTCGGGCATCTGCCGTTACCGGGTCGGGTGGCCACGGCATCGTGGCGTCGCTGGTTTCGTGGTGGGCGTGGTGGACCGGCTTTCGAGCCGAGGCAGGGAGCCTGGGCTGGGGGGCCTGTGGGCCTGTCATGCCACGCAAAACCAAGCCCCCTCACCTCTGCATCGCCTCCCAAACCTTCTGCAGCCGCTTTACCGACATCGGCACTGGCGTGCGCAGCTCCTGCGCGAACAGCGCCACGCGCAGTTCTTCCAGCATCCAGCGGAACTCGTCCAGGCGCGCATCCTCCACGCCCCTGCCCTGCTGGCGCAACTGCTTCTCGGCGCGCTGCCACTGCTGCAGCAGCGGCGTCATTTCCTGCAGGCGCTGGGTGTCGCGCGCCGGGTCGCCCTTGATCTTGTCGATGCGCATGGCGATGCCTTTCAGGTAGCGCGGGAAATGCACCAGTTGCAGGTAGGGCGTATCGGTCACGAACTGCTTACCCATCAACCGCGCCAGCTGCGCCTCCATATCGGCGTGCGCCGCGGCGAAGGGCTTGGCCTGGATCAGCTTGCGCGGCAGCGTGGCGTACTCGGCCAGCACTGCGCCCACCAGCCGGGCGATCTCCTGCGCCAGCAGGTTCAGGCGCGAACGCCCCTCCTCCTTGCGCGCGGCGAACTCAGCCTCGTTGCGCGGCAGCGGCGCCTGCAGGCAGGCGCGCTCGAGCGCCATCGTCACGATCTGGTCGCGCAGCATTTCCTGCGTGCCCAGCGTCATGTACTGCATCGCCATCTGCTGCAGGCCGGGGATGTTCTTTTCCAGGAACTTCACCTGCTCGCGCAATTGCAGCGCGAACAGGCGGCGCAGGCCGACGTGATGCACGCGCACGGCTTCCTGCGGGTCGTCGAACACTTCCACGTCGCAATGCGCTCCGCGGTCGACCAGCGCCGGATAGCCGAACAGCGTCTGGTTGCCCTTGCGGATTTCCAGCAGCTCCGGCAGCTCGCCGAACGACCAGCCGGTCAGCCCTTCGTACTGGCCGGGTTCGGCCGCCGGCGCCTGCGACGCGGATTGCGCAGCGATGCTCTGGAACGACTGCTGTGCCTGCCCGCCCAGCTCGGCGCGCAGTTGCGCCAGGTTACGGCCCATGTCGAGCTGGCGGCCATGTTCGTCCACCACCTTGAAGTTCATCGCATGGTGGGCCGGCAGCGTCTCCAGCTTGAAGTCCGCGCGCCTGACCATGGTGCCGGTCTGCTCGCGGATATCGGCGATCAGCACGTCGAGCAGCTCGCCCTCGCCGAACGGCCTGCGCTCCACGAAGCCGGCGGCGTAGTCGGGCAGCGGCACGCAATGCCGGCGCAGCTTCTGCGGCAGTGACTTGAGCAGCAGGTGCACCTTCTCCTTGACCATGCCCGGCACCAGCCAGTCGGCCCGCTCCGGGCGCACCTGGTTGAGCGCATACAGCGGCACGGTCAGCGTCACGCCGTCGCGGTGGCTGCCGGGCTCGAAGTGATAGGTCAGCGCCATATCCACGCCCGCCACTGGCATCAGCTTGGGGAACAGGTCCGTGGTAATGCCAGCCGCTTCATGCCGCATCAGCTCTTCGCGGTTCAGGTAGAGCAGCTTGCGGTCACGTGCGCTTTCGGTCTGGTACCACTGCTCGAAGGTGGCCTGCTGGTGGATCTCCGCCGGGATCAGGCGGTCATAGAAGGCGAAGATCAGTTCGTCGTCCACCAGCACGTCCTGCCGGCGCGACTTGTGCTCCAGGTTCTCGATCTCGCGCGTCAGGCGCTGGTTGTGCGCGAAGAACGGCAATTTGGTATCGAACTCGCCTTCCACCAGCCCGCGCCGGATAAACAGCTCGCGCGCCTCCGCCGGGTTCATCGGGCCGTAGTGCACGCGGCGGTGCTGGTAGACCACCAGCCCGTACAGCGTGGCGCGCTCCATGGCCATCACCTGGCCGGACTTCTTCTCCCAGTGCGGATCGCTCCAGCTCACCTTGAGCAGGTGGCGGCCCACCTGCTCGAGCCATTCCGGCTCGATGCGCGCCAGCGTGCGCGCGAACAGCCGGCTGGTCTCGATCAGCTCGGCGCCGATGATCCAGCGGCCCACCTTGCGCGCGATCAGCGAGCCGGGCCACAGGTGGAACTTGATGCCGCGCGCGCCCAGGTATTCGCGCCCGCGGCCGTCGGCCTCTTCGAGCTTGCAGCCTACATTGCCCAGCAGGCCGGTCAGCAGCGCCTTGTGGACCTGCTCGTAAGTGGGCTCGCTCTCGTTGAGGCGCCAGCCCTGCTCGGTCACCGTGGTCAGCAGCTGCGAATGCACGTCGCGCCATTCGCGCAGGCGCACATGCGAGAGGAAGCTGGCGCGGCACTGGTCCTGCAGCTGGCGGTTGGTCTTCTTGTGCGCCACCGCCTCTTCGAACCAGCGCCACATCTTGACCCAGCCCAGGAACTCGGACTTCTCGTCCATGAACTTGCGGTGGGCCTGGTCGGCCGCTTCCTGCGCCTCCTGCGGGCGGTCGCGCGGGTCCTGTACGGATAGCGCGCTGGCGATGATCAGCACTTCGCGCAGGCACTGGTGCTCGCGCGCGGCCAGGATCATGCGGGCCACGCGCGGGTCCAGCGGCAGGCGAGCCAGCTGGCGGCCGGTCTGGGTCAGCGCGTTGGCGTCGTCGCCCACGCTCTCCACCGCGCCCAGCTCCTGCAGCAGCTGGTAGCCGTCGGCAATGGCACGACCCAGCGGCGGCTCGATAAAGGGAAACTCCTCGATCGCGGTCAGCTTGAGCGCCTTCATGCGCAGGATGACCGCGGCCAGCGAGGAGCGCAGGATTTCCGGATCGGTAAAGCGCGCGCGGCCGACGAAATCCGCTTCCTCGTAGAGCCGGATGCATACGCCGTCGGCGACCCGGCCGCAACGGCCGGCACGCTGGTTGGCGGCGGCCTGCGAGATCGCCTCGATCTGCAGCTGCTCGACCTTGTTGCGATAGGAATAGCGCTTGACCCGCGCCATCCCGGTATCCACCACATAGCGGATGCCCGGCACGGTCAGCGAGGTCTCGGCCACATTGGTGGCCAGCACGATGCGGCGTGCATTGGAGGGCCGGAACACACGCTCCTGCTCCTGCACCGACAGGCGCGCGAACAGCGGCAGGATCTCGGTATGCGGCGGATGGTGCTTGCGCAGCGCCTCCGCGGCCTCGCGGATCTCGCGCTCGCCGGGCAGGAACACCAGCACGTCGCCGGGGCCGAGCCGGCAGAGCTCGTCCACGGCCTCGACGATGCCGTCGAACAGGTCGCGGTCCTTGCCCTGCGCCGCCTTGGGCGCACCCTCGCCCGGCGCCGCCTTGTCCTTCTCGATCGGCCGGTAGCGGATTTCGACCGGATACAGGCGCCCGCTCACCTCGATCACCGGCGCCGGCTTGCCGCCCTGCGCGAAATGCTCGGCGAAGCGGTTGGCGTCGATGGTGGCCGAGGTGATGATCAGCTTGAGGTCCGGCCGCTTCGGCAGGATCTCCCTCAGGTAGCCGATCAGGAAATCGATATTGAGGCTGCGTTCGTGCGCCTCGTCGATGATGATGGTGTCGTAGGCCCGCAGCAGCGGATCGTTCTGCGTCTCGGCCAGCAGGATACCGTCGGTCATCAGCTTGACCGAGGCACCCGGCGACATGGTGTCGTTGAAACGCACCTGGTAGCCCACGTGCTCGCCCAGCGGCGTGCCGATCTCCTGCGCGATGCGCTTGGCGGTGGAGGTGGCGGCAATACGCCGCGGCTGGGTGTGGCCGATCAGGCCGCCGCCGCCGTCCGCGCCCGGGCCGCGCCCGATCGACAGGCAGATCTTGGGCAGCTGCGTGGTCTTGCCGGAGCCGGTCTCGCCCGAGACGATCACTACCTGGCTGGCCAGCAGCGCCTGCGCGATCTCCTCGCGGCGGGCCGACACCGGCAGCGCCTCGGGGAACGTAATCGGCGGCAGCGGATTGGCCACGCGGCGCGGCCGGGCTGCACCTGCCTCGGCGCGGGGCCGGCCCTGGCGGCCCTCCCCGGGCGGCCTCGGAGGTCGCGCGGCCGGCGCCGCGGG
>NZ_JBFTND010000331.1:0-4951 GCF_056397305.1 Cupriavidus sp. 05N40 | reverse complement strand
GCTTTCCCATTCCTCGATATCCGAGGCATGGTTGCCGCGTTCGATTGCTGTGGCTGCGTCAGCGATATCACTGTCCCTGATAAGCGGTACTGCTACCCGCAGCGCCAAGGTTTCCAATGCCGCTCGCATCCTTGTGATTTCTACGAGGGACGCTTCGTCGAGATGCGCAACTCTGACGCCCTTGCGGGGCTCGCTGAGCACGAGCCCCTGTGATTCGAGCCGACGAAATGCTTCACGTACAGGTACATGACTGATGTTGAACTCGTGTGCGAAGGTGTCTTGGCGCAACCGCTCGCCGGGCTTCAACACACCCTTGATGATGCGATCCGCCAATACCTTTGCAATCCGTTCTTGCAAAGTCATATCTGTTGTTTCGTCCACCATAAGCTCACGAGGAATCAATCAAGACGACAGTTCAAAATTGCGTGCACCCCGTCGCCTGAGTGCAACCCCAATGCATCAAACCAGCAACACTACCCCACGGAGGCGGCGGTAATGTACCGTCATTTTACACATGGAGGCAGTCCGCCCCTTTGGTGGACTGCCGAAACGTTCGCCAATCCTAGGAACGACTTCGCTAGTATTTCCCACGAACGAAGCGCAGCTCGGGCAGGTGTAACGGAATCCCCGTAGTTGGGGCGACCGAATCCGTTCAGCGGCAGGGCCACACAGCGGGCAATTGGCTGGCTCTGGAAGCATGGCTGCTGCAGTACTTGGTCTTGCCGGAAAGGACAAGGTGATCCTTCTGAGGCGACCGACCTCCTCTGCCATACCTTAAGTTTCGATGTAGAGGGCACGCTATTGCACTTACGCGGTTTTGCGCCCCCCGTCCTGCAATCATCGGCGTTTCCTTGTCCCTCAGTTCGCACGCGTCGGCCAGCGGGATTTTCCCGTCCGCCGCCAGTAGTACCGAATTCTTCATTGGCGCCTGGATCATTTCGTCGGCAATGGCACCGTGGTCGGACGAAGCCATGCTGGATGCGGTGCGCGCCTATGCGCTGGAGCAGGTGCGCGCGCAGGCGCACCTGGGGTGGTGATCATCGACGACACCAGATTCCCGAGAAAAGGCCAGCATTCCGTTGGCATGGCAAGGCAGTAGCCTGGGCGATTGGGCAAGCAGGCGATATCGCCCAGACCACCCTGAACTGGGAAACGCTCCCGCGTTCACGGGCGTTTGGCGCGAGCCCGGCCGCCAACATCGTCGCCGGGCATTGCCGCAATCATGTCTGCATAGACGTTTCCGCCGGCCGAAATATGGCGAATCATGGCCTGCGCGGCGCCGTCTTCGTCGCCACGCAGCACGGCATCGAGGACGGCCCGATGCTCTTCAAGCGACGCGCGGACCCGGCTGGGCTGCTCGAAGCGGAAATCACGCATACCGCGCATACGCGCACGCATGGTGCGGATCTGGCGACTCAGGATGTCATTTCGGCTGCCGTCGTACAAGATACCGTGGAAGGTGTCGTTGGCAATGCGGTACTGTTCAGCATCGCCACTCTGGGCGGCGGCTTCGCCGTCCTCGAATGCTTCGCGCAAAGCCTGGCGCTCCTCCAGCGACATTCGCCGGGCGGCAAGTTGGGTCGCCAGGGCCTCTAGCTGCACAAGTATTTCACTGAACGCGACATACTCGCGCAAGGTAATGGACGACACGACGGCCCCCTGCCGGGGCACAAGTGTCACGAGGCCGGCCGCGGCAAGGTGGATCAGGGCCTCGCGCGCCGGCGTGCGCGATACGTCGAACCGCTCCACGAGTTGCTGCTCGTCGATCTGTGCGCCACCAGGCAGCTTTCCCGACAGGATTTCCTCCTCCAGGGCGAAGCGGATGGCTTCTGACCGGCTCATTTTTTCTTCCGACATTGCAGCTTGCGTATATGGAGATGCGCAATTCTACCGCCCTGGACGGCCCCACAGGAGAACTGCGCATACGCAAATGGCCACTCTGCCCTCCTTCAGTCGAGCTTGGCGCCGGACTGCTCCACCAACTGCTTGGTCTTTGCGCCTTCGGCAATCGCCCACTGCCTGAACTCCTGCGGCGATGCCGAGGCTAGCGCCTCATTGCCTTGCGCTGCAAGCTTGCTGACAACCTCCGGGTCGCCCAAGGCTTTCTGGCTGGCCACAAACAGTTTCTGCACAACGGCAGGAGGAAGGCCTGCCGGCCCGAACAGCCCGAACCAGAATGTCAGGTCGTAGCCCTTGAGGCCGCCTTCCGCAACCGACGGCAGCTTCGGCAGCAACGGCGATCGCTTCTCCGAGGTCACCGCGAGCGCCTGGAGCTTGCCGGCCTCTACCATCGGCAGCACGGATGGCGGTGTGCCGAATATCAATTGCGCGTCGCCTGAGATCACCGCGGTGACGGCGGGCGCGCCGCCCTTGAACGGCACGTGTTCCATCCGCGTGCCGCTGAGCTTGTTGAAATAGACGCCGGCCATATGCGGCGCGCCGCCACTGCCCGACGATGCATAGAAGAACTTGCCGGGATTCTGCCTGGCCTTGGCCACGAGATCCTGCACTGTTTTCACACCCAGATCCTTGTTCACGGTCAGCACCATGGGCGCGATGGTCCACCGCGAAATGGCGGTGAAGTCCTTCTGGCCGTCGTAGCGGATGTTCCTGTAGAGGACGCGGTCAGAGCCGAAGATGTTCGCGCTGCCCATGAACAGCGTATAGCCGTCCGGCTCGGCACGCGCACCGGCCTCGGCCGCGATGGTGGTGCCGGCACCCGGCTTGTTGTCGATGACAATGGTCTGGCCCAACTCGCGCGACATGCGCTCGGCCACCACGCGGGCCACGGCATCGGCGCCGCCCCCCGGTGGAAAGCCCACGATCAGCCGGATAGGCTTGCTGGGGTAGGTGCCTTGCGCCCAGGCAAGCGACACCGGCGCGGCCAGTAGTACGGCTACGGCCGCGAAGCGTTTCGCGATACTCATCTTTGTCTCCGGATTTCTTATCATGGTAGTGGCGCAGGCAATGGCGGAGCCTGGGCTCGCCTATTGCCCGGTGAAGCGGGGCTTGCGTTTCTCCTTCCACGCCAACGCGCCCTCGCGGATGTCCGCCGATTGCACGGCACGCTGCATATCGGCAGCCAGGACCTGTACGTCCAGTACGGCGCGGGCAATATGGTTGAGGTGCTTCTTCATGCCGATCACCGCGAGCGGCGCCATATCGGCGATGGTGGCGCTCAGGCCATCCACGCGGTCTTCGAGTTGCTGCGCGTCGACCAGCGAGGTTAGGAATCCGCAGCGCGCCAGTTCCTCGGCATCGAGCGTCTCGGCCGTCAGGAACAACCGCTTGGCCGTGTCCAGGCCAAGGCGCGTGACATAGCGCTCCATGCCACGCTGATAAAAATGCAGGCCGAGGCGTGCCGCCGGCATGAACATCTCGGTCTGCCTGACCCCGATGCGGAAGTCGCAAGCCAGCGCGAGATCGGTGGCGCCGCCATAGACACCACCGTTGATCGCGGCGATGGTAACCGGCCGACAATCTTCCAGCGCGTTGACCAGTTCCTCGAAGCCAGAGCCGCTCTGGGCGCGCCGGGCATCCTGGCCACCCTGCCCGCCAGCCAGGCTGCCGATATCGAAGCCGCTGCAGAAGTACTTTCCCCTCCCACGAATGCGCAACACCAGAGCGTCGCCGGCGTTGACTGTCTCGATGTGGCGATGCAACTCTGCCAAGTCCTCGGGTCCCAGTCGATTGGCGACCTCTGGCCTCTGGAAGGTAATGGTGGCGATGCGCCCTGCCTGGGCAAGGGTCGGAAGGCCGGACGATTCGGTCATGGTCATGTCCTGAAAGATGGTTGCATTGCGGTTGTCGCGTTGCGCCGCGATGCCCGCTGGTGTCAGTCGAACTTGGCGCCGGCTTACTGTGCAAGGGCCTCAGCCCACTGCGTGTCTCGCGCTGAGCGGCCTGGGGCCTGATTCAAGGCCTACACTAACTGCGGCCCGAAGCCGGCTCATCTCGTGAAGACAGGCTTTATTGAGTAGCGGCGGATTCGAGCTGACGCGCGCGCAACGCGGCGTCGAACCGATCGAAGCGCGCGGCCGCGAACGCCGGGCGCTGCCGCACTTCGCGCCACCAGGTATGGACGCGGGGATGTGTGGCAGCGGCCAGTGCCTCGGGCGCAATTTCGTCGATGCGGGCGATAAAGGGTACGGCTGCGATATCGGCCAGCGAGTAGCGCTCGCCCACCAGCCACGGCGACCCTGCCAGCATCTCTTCCATCTTGTCGACCAGCATCAGCAGTTTGTGCAGGGCTGCCGCCTTCTCCTCGTCGGTATAGGGATTGCGGGCAATGCGGATCCACGCTTCCCGGCGCTCCGCGGTTGGGATCCGTGCGAGCCGCTCCTGGAGTTGCGCGTCGGTCCACTGGCCCGCACCGGGTTGCAGCGCGATGCTCCAGTTCAGGATCAGCAGGTTCGGCAAGGATTTTTCATCGGTCCAGCGCACGAAGTTACGCATCACGGCCAGATCGAACGGGTCGCTCGGCCGCAGGGGCGGCTCCGGATGAATGTCATCCAGGTACTCACAGATGGTCGAGCTCTCGTACAGAGACTTTCCTGGCGCGAGCAGCAGAGCGGGCACAACGCCGTTGGGATTCATTGCCAGGTATTCTGGTGAATGCTGCTCCTGCTTGCTCATATCGATGGGCACGCTTTCGTAGTCCACCCCTTTTTCCGCAAGACAGAGCCGCACCCGACGCGATGCGCTCGACAGCCAGCCGTGGAACAGTTTCATGGTCATTTCCATCATTTCCCTATCAAGGAATCAGCACTGCCGATCCCGTCGTGGCGCGGCTCTCGAGCTCTTCGTGCGCGCGCCGCACCTCGGTCAGCGCGTAGCGCCGGTTCACTTCAAGTTGCACGGCTGCGCCGCGCACCACGTCAAATAGAGCGTCGGCCCCGCGTCTCAAGTCGGCCGGCTCGCTGATGAACGTCCGCAGTGTTGGCCTGCACAC
>NZ_JBFTND010000330.1:0-4977 GCF_056397305.1 Cupriavidus sp. 05N40 | reverse complement strand
CGCTACTGCAGCGCTCACGGATGAATGGCATGGCTTGCCTGGGGCAATACGAAGCTGCGCTAGAGACCGCTGTGGGCTGAGTTCTCGGCAGGCGCAAGATGGAAAGCACCCGCGGCTATGTTGAAGAGTTGCAGGGCACAAGGCGCTGGCGCAAGCGGCCTGACCGCCAGTTGGCGGAGTTGTATACCGAATTCGGGGCCGAGTTGGAACGCGCCTCGCGCGCAGGCGGTTATCGAACGACATCATGGCCAAGCTAAAGCTCAACGCGCAACGTGAGCATCGCATCGAGATGGAAATCGTCGTCGACGCGTCTACCGAGGAGGAGCGTGCGCTATCGTGGTACTGCTACCTGGAAGAAGAGTTCTCGTTTCCATTCAAAGCCAGTGTTCGCAAGGCGATGGACTCCTCGCCGCTGCCCATCGGCGAACACGTCTTGGTCACCGGACTCGCTCATGAAGATCTCCRCCGGGTCGGCATTTTTGCCTAGGTTCGGTGGGGCGAATGCGACGTGGTGGCGCCCCTAGCCCAGATCGATCCGGTGAACGGCGACAAGCCGACGCGCGTTGCGGTCGCGGACTGGCACTACTGGCGCGATCAAGGTTACGCATTCGGAATCCAGAGAGCCATTGCGCTGTCGCGGACGGAGCTTGCTTACCTCGTGCCTCGATCTCACGCAGCAACGGCCGTCGCGCGTGTCCGGTGTGCTCGGTTGCATCCGGGGAATTTTGAGGGAGGGAGTTGTTGTCGATCGACGATGAAATTGATGTCAAAGCCGTGGCGACGATCAAACCGGAGCGCCAGGGGACGGTGCTGGCCGAGTTGGCCAGGACGCATCCCCGTCTACGGCGTCGCTTGCGATTTGAGCTGGCCGCCCCCCACGGCGAGAACATGGTCGCTGCCGTCCGCGAATGGATCAGTGAACTCGGCGCGCAAACGTCGTTTCTCGACGCGGAACAGCTCAGCGAATTGGCAGCGGAGCTCGATGCCATCCGGGTGGCCATCGCCTCCTCTATTGCCGGAGCTGCCCCCGATCGCGCACCCGACCTGATGTGGGAATTCTTCGCGCTGGCCGGAACGGTCTATGAACGCACGACCGAAGAGGGATGGGAAGTCAGTGGTATCTTTGACGAGGCCTGCTCCGATCTGGTCAAGGTGAGTGCCCACGCAGGCGTCGACCCTGCACTATTCGCCACGAAAGTTGTCGCCGCGCTCAATGCCGATCAATATGGAGAGTACCGTGCGCTGATCGGGGCGATTGCATCAGCTGAGCCGTGGGCGCCAGCCTACCCCGGCCAATTGACGGCCTTGCTCAAGCGCATGAGCAGGACAAAGAACAGAGGGCACCTGCTGCCCCCCGGATGACGGCAACGACAGCGACGACGGTAGCAATGACAGAAAGAAATCAGCGGGCGAACGCGATTCGCTGGATCCAGGCCCAGATGGCCGAGTACGGGCTGCCGATGGAGGAACTGGAGGCAGCGGGGCGCTTTGATCCGGCGCCGGGGAATGGCACTGATTTGGATAGCGGATTCCCCTCAGATCGGAAAATCCACCGAGCATTGAAGGAGGCCCGGCCAGTGGTGCGACAGTCCTTCGGTAGAACGTGGTGGGGCGAGCAAYGGCTCAATGCCCTGACACACATCGACTACGACAATCGTCTGCCGCGCGGGCGGACCTACGCGAACAAAGGAGCGGTCAAGGATCTTGTCGTCAGGGCCGGGACGATCCACGCCCAGATACAGGGCTCCCGGCCACGTCCCTACCAGGTGACGATCACGGTACCGCCGCTTTCCGCCAAGGATTCCGCACGGCTTCTGGACGCCATCGCCGCCGAGCCCACCCTGATCGCCCGGATGCTCAACCGGGAACTGGATCCGTCGGTGCTGGACCACGCACGCAATCTTGGGATTTCCGTCTTCCCTGCCCGGTGGAAGGACCTCGATATGCAATGCTCCTGCCCCGATTGGGCCGTGCCTTGCAAGCACTTGGCGGCGGTGATTTACCTCCTGAGCCGGGAAATCGACGGCAATCCGTTCCTGGTGTTTTCATTGCGGGGTGTCGACCTGGCGCAAGCCTTGAAGTCGCGCGACATCCATTTGGCGCCGGCAGCTGGGGCTGTCCTCCCCACGTTGACCGAGTTGCTGCCGACAGCTTCAGAGGCCCTGGCTGATGCGGGGGATCTTGCTGCGCTTGATCAGCTGGATTTCTCCGGGATTCCGGACCTGTCCGATCCACTGCTACAGGTGCTGCCGGCGCGCCCCACTTTCTTTCCCAATGGAGATTTTCGCGAGACGTTGCGGCGTCTTCTGGCACGTTCGAGAAAGGCCGCGCGACAAGCCATGGATTCCCGCGCCGGTGCCGTCGACGCGCAGCGCCTCACGTTCTCCGGTGATGACCGGCCGGGGATTGAACTGGACGCAAGATTGCACCCGTCGGTGTTCGGCACGAAGGACATCACCACCATCGAAGCACTGGAAGCAGCACTGGCTCACGTAGATGTGAGCAATCTGCCAGACGTGCAGCCCGAGGTCGCCGCGCTGTTCYAAGTGCGCTTGACGGCACTGCAGTTGATCGCGCATGGCGCGGTGATCCCGCAAATCCTCTTGGAGGATACCGACACTGTCTTGCTGCGCTGGCTCCCAGCCACGCTCGATGGTTTCGTGGCGACCGTCATGCAGCGACTTGCCACTGCGTTGCCAGCTGGCCTGGTCAAGACCGGGAAGGGAAGGAAGCGTGCCGTCCTCACCCAGGAGGCCCAGGCAACGTTCCTCTGTTCTCTGTTTCTGAATCACTTCATTCACGCATGGGCGGATGGCGCCAGCGAAAAGCCCCTCGGGAATAAGACGATGGCCTTGTTCTTCTGCACCGGCCGAGCCCGCTACGACGGTCCCGGTGAAGGGGAAATCGCCGCCGGCATTCACACCTGGCTATCCCGATACCATCTGGCGCGCCGAGAACATGTACCGGTGCTATGCCTCGAGGAGGCAAAAGCGGGCCATTTCGGGCTGGCACTCGCGATCGAGCATCGTTCGGCAGCGCTGGAGAAACCAGTACCACTGGCAGCGATTCTGACCGATGAGGCCTGGTCGAAGGGCCGTTTTGGCATTCTGCAGACAATCGCGCTACTGGCCGAGTTTTTCCAACCGCTCAATGCCTATATCAGTGCTGGCGCCAAGACCCCCGTCAAGATTGCTGCGGATGAGCTGCCGGCCTTGCTGTTTGATACGCTGCCGGTAATCCGCTTGCTCGGGATTCGCGCGCTGCTACCGAAGGCGCTCAACCATCTACTGCGACCTCGCCTGTCCATGCAGATCAAGGGTACGGCGACCGATACTGCGGGATTTTTTCGCGCCGACGATGTTCTTGCCTTCGACTGGAAAGTGGCCGTCGGTAACCATCTCATTACGCGCGCCGAGTTTGAAAGGTTGGTGAAGGATGCCGCAGGCGTTGTACGTTTCAAAGGGGCGTACGTCTATCTGGATCCCAAAGAGATCGAGCGCCTGCGTGCCCAACTGCTTAAGCCATTGGCACCTTCGGGCGCTGAACTGTTGCGCGTGGCCCTCGCAGGCGAACTCGCCGGCACGACCGTTGGCCTGGATGCCAAGGCCCGCAAGATCATTCAAGATTTGGTGGAAGCGGGCACGGTCCCGTTGCCTCGTGGTATCAACGCCACCCTACGCCCTTACCAGCAGCGGGGTTATGCCTGGCTTTATCGCAACGCGCGAATCGGTTTGGGCAGCGTGATCGCCGATGACATGGGGTTGGGCAAAACACTGCAGGTCATCGCTACGCTGCAAAAGCTCAAGGAGGATGGCGCGCTTGACGACGCCAAGGCCCTGGTCATCGTGCCTACCAGTTTGTTGACCAATTGGCAGAAGGAAATTGGGCGTTTCGCCCCCAACCTGAGCGTTGGCATCTTCCACGGCAGCAAGCGTGAGCTCGCGGTGAGTCGGCCTGATGTCCTGCTGACGACCTACGGTATCGCGCGTACGGCYGCTGCTACCCTCCATGCCTTGGCATGGCGCGTCGTCGTAGTGGATGAGGCCCAGAACATCAAGAACCCGGCTGCCGCCCAGACCAAGGCCGTGAAAGCGATCGCGGCCAGCAGCTTTATTGCCATGAGTGGGACGCCGGTGGAGAACCGCTTGTCCGAGTACTGGAGCATCCTGGACTTTGCGAACCGGGGCTATCTGGGAAGCCTCAATCAATTCGCGCGGGAATATGCGATGCCGATTCAGATCCAGCGCGATCAGCATGTCGTGCAGCGCTTCAAGCGGGTCACGGCCCCCTTCCTGCTGCGACGCCTGAAAGCCGACAAGGCCGTCATCAGCGATCTGCCCGACAAGATCGAGCAGGATCAATACTGCACGCTGACCAAGGCCCAGACGGCGCTGTATCAATCGGTGGTACAGGAGGGATTGCGAGTCATCTCAGGGGAATCCGACACCTTCAAGCGCCAAGGCCTGGTGCTGCAGATGATTCTGGCATTGAAGCAGATCTGTAACCATCCGGCGCAATATTTGAAACAGGGACAGGCCGACGCGGCGGCGTCTGGCAAAGCGGAGCGTTTTTTCGAGCTCATCGACGATATCCACGCCAGCCACGAAAAGGTGCTGGTATTCACCCAGTTCCGCGAGATGGGAACCCTGCTCTGCAGTTGGCTGCGACAGCGATATGGCCGCGATCCGCTATTTCTGCACGGGGGTGTCGTGCGAACCAAACGAGATGCTATGGTCGAGCGATTTCAAAACGACCGTACCGAGCGTGTATTTATTCTGTCACTTAAAGCCGGCGGGACAGGGCTAAATCTGACCGCGGCCTCCAACGTCATCCATTACGATCTATGGTGGAATCCAGCGGTGGAAGCGCAGGCAACCGACCGAGTCTATCGCATTGGCCAACAGCGCAACGTTCAGGTCCACCGATTCATCACTCGCGCTACGTTTGAAGAGCGTATCAATGACGCGTATCAATGAC
>NZ_JBFTND010000329.1:0-5071 GCF_056397305.1 Cupriavidus sp. 05N40 | reverse complement strand
GCCACCATCAGCGACACCCACAACTACGGGGCGCTGACCGTGGCCGGCATCATCCAGAAATCCAGCAACATCGGCACGACCAAGATCTCGATGCTGCTCAAGCCGCAGGAGATGTGGGACATGTTTACCAGCGTGGGCCTGGGCCAGGCGCCCAAGCTCGGCTTTCCCGGCGCGGTCGCCGGCCGGGTGCGTCCGTTCAAGAGCTGGAGGCCGATCGAACAGGCCACCATGTCCTACGGCTACGGCCTGTCGGTGTCGCTGTTCCAGATGGCGCACGCCTATACGGTGTTCGCCCATGACGGCGAGCTGATCCCGGTCACCATGTTCCGCAACAACGGCCCGGTCACCGGCGAACGCGTGCTGTCTCCCGAAGTGGCCCGCCAGGTGCGTGGCATGCTCGAGACCGTGACCGCGCCCGGCGGCACCGCGCCCGAGGCCCAGGTGATGGGCTACCGGGTCGGCGGCAAGACCGGCACCGCCTACAAGCACGTCGGCCGCGGCTACGACCGCAGCAAGTACCGCGCCTCGTTCATCGGCCTGGCGCCGATGTCCAACCCGCGCATCATCGTGGCCGTGAGCGTGGACGAGCCCACCTCGGGCAGCCACTATGGCGGCGCCGTCGCGGGTCCGGCATTCGCCGCCATCACCGGCGGCACGCTGCGGGCGCTCAATGTGCAGCCCGATTCGCCGATCCGCCAGCTGGTGGTGAGCGACAAGGTCCAGGAAAGCGAGCCGTGGAGCGCGACACAATGAGCCGGCAACTGCTTCCCCTCGAAATCGCCGCCCAGGCTGCCGATGCGCTGGCCTGGCTGCGCCGGCACGCGCCGGCCGGCGCCAGGCTCACGGGTGACACGCGCCGGCTGACCCAGGGCGATGTCTTCTTCGCCTACGTGCTGGGCAACCAGCGCCTGTCGACCGACGCGCGCCCGCATATCGCCCAGGCCATCGCGCGCGGCGCCAGCGCCGTGATCTGCGAGGCCGACGGCTTCGACTGGCCGCATGGCGAGGCGGTGCCGCACCTGGCCGTGTCCGGCCTGCACCAGCTTGCGGGCCCGATCGCGGCCGGCTGGTACGGCAATGACACGCGCGACCTGGCCGTGACCGGCATCACMGGCACCAATGGCAAGACCTCGTGCGCGCAATGGCTGGCGCGGCTGCTGCAGGCAACGGGCAAGCCCTGCGCCACCATCGGCACGCTCGGCACCGGCTTTCCGGACGCGCTGGTCGCCACCGGCTTCACCACGCCCGACGCGGTGCAGCTGCAGGACAGCCTGGCCGGACTGCACGGCGCCGGCGCGCGCGCGGTGGCGATGGAAGTGTCGTCGCACGGCCTCGAGCAGGGCCGCGTGGCCGGCACGCACTTCGCCGTGGCGGTGCTGACCAACCTGACGCAAGACCACCTGGACTACCACGGCACCATGGCCGAGTACGAGGCAGCCAAGGCGCTGCTGTTCCAGTGGCCGGGCCTGCGCGCCGCCGTGATCAATCGCGACGATGCCATGGGCGCCCGCCTGCTGGCCGGCCAGCAGGCCGCCACGCAGGTGATCGAGTACGGCGTCGACGGCCCCGCGGCGGCAACACGCAAGGGCGGCCAGTGGCTGCGCGCCAGCGGCGTGCGCGCCACCGCCGCCGGCACCGCCTTCCATGTGGACGGCAGCTTCGGCAGCGCCGACATCGCCACGGCGATGATCGGCGGCTTCAACGTCAGCAACCTGCTCGCCGTGCTCGGCGCGGCCCTCGCCAACGGCATCGCATGGCAAGCCGCCGTCGATGCGCTGCGCGGGCTCAGGCCGGTCGACGGCCGCATGGAATTGTTCGGCGGTGGCCAGGACGGCCCGCTGGCCGTGGTCGACTACGCCCATACGCCCGACGCGCTGGAAAAGACCCTGGCGGCGCTGCGCCCGGTGGCGCAGGCCCGCGGCGGCCGGCTGTGGTGCGTGTTCGGCTGCGGCGGCGACCGCGATCCGATCAAGCGCCCGCTGATGGGCGCGGTGGCCGAGCGCCTGGCCGACGATGTCGTGCTGACCAGCGACAACCCGCGCAGCGAGGACCCGCTGGATATCCTGGACGCCATCGCCGACGGCATGGATGACCGCGGCCGCGCCCACCTGATCGAAGACCGCGCCGCCGCCATCCTCTACGCCATCAGGCACGCCGCCGCGGCGGACGTGGTGCTGGTGGCCGGCAAGGGACACGAGGCCACCCAGGAAGTGCACGGCCGCAAGCGGCCGTTCTCCGATCGCGAGCATGTCCGGCTGACGCTGGGTACGCGCGGGGTGTCGGCATGAACCAGAACATGATGACCAATCTGCAGCAAGCCGCCGGCTGGATCGCCGGCGCGCGCGTTTGCGGCCCCGCCGATGCGGGCGCGCGCAGCTTTTCGCGCGTGCTGACCGACAGCCGCACGGTCCAGCCCGGCGACCTGTTCGTCGCGCTCAGGGGCGAGCGTTTCGATGCCCACGATTTCCTGGCCGATGTGGCCGCGCGCGGTGCCGCCGCGGTGCTGGTGGAGCGCGAGCCCGACGCGGCCCTTGGCCTGCCGGCCATCGTGGTGCCCGACACGCGCCTGGCGCTGGGCGAGCTGGCCGCGGGCTGGCGCCGCCGCTTCGGCCTGCCCGCCGTGGCCGTGACCGGCAGCAACGGCAAGACCACGGTCAAGGAAATGATCGCCGCGATCTTCGCGGCGGCGGTAGGGGAGGGCGCCCGCTTGGCCACCGGCGGCAACCTGAACAACGACATCGGCCTGCCGCTGACGGTGCTGCGCCTGTGCGCGGCGCACCGGCTGGCCGTGCTCGAGCTGGGCATGAATCATCCCGGCGAGACTGTCTACCTGGCCAGCATCGCCCAGCCCACCGTGTCCGTGGTGACCAATGCCCAGCGCGAGCACCAGGAATTCATGGTGAGCGTTGAGGCCGTGGCGCACGAACATGCGGCGGCCATCGCGGCGCTGCCCGCCGACGGCGCGGCGGTATTCCCGCTCGACGCCGAGGGCGGCGGCGCGCATGCCGGCGTCTGGCGCCAGGCGGCCGGCACGCGGCGCGTGCTGTCGTTCGGCCTCGACGCGAACGCCGATGTCCGCGCCGACGTGCGCCTGGACGACGGCGTGCAGGTGATGCAGGTCAGCGCGCCGGGCGGTGCCTTCGAGGTCCGCCTGTCGGTGCTGGGCACGCATAACGTACGCAACGCGCTGGCGGCGATCGCCTGCGCGCTGGCGGCCGGTGTCAGCCATGAGGCGATCCAGGCCGGCCTGGGCGGGTTTGCGGCGGTCAAGGGCCGCCTGCAGGTCAAGCACAGCACCGGCGGCACGCTGGTGATCGACGATACCTACAACGCCAATCCGGATTCCGTGCGCGCCGCCATCGACGTGCTGGCCGGGTTTGCCGCGCCGCGCCTGCTGGTGCTGGGCGACATGGGCGAAGTGGGCGACCAGGGCCCGGCCTTCCACGCGGAGATCGGCGCCTACGCCGCCACGCGCGGCATCGAGGCCTTGTGGGGTACCGGCGCCGCCATGACCGACGCAGTGCGTGCCTTCGGCGCGCAGGGCGGCGGCCAGGCACGGTATTTCGACAGCGCCGAAGCGCTGGCGGACACGCTGGCGCAAGACAAGGATGGCACCGTGGCCAGGGCGGGCGCGGTATTGGTGAAGGGGTCGCGTTTCATGCGCATGGAACGGATGGTGGATGCGCTGGTCGCAGACACGTCCGCGCGTAAAGCGTGACCGATGGTTAGCAAGGCTTGACCAGGCGGTTTCAAGCTGTCTCAGACAATCTCAAGCAATCGTAAGTCCCGGCGCCGCCGGGCGGTTGTCGAAAGGAATACGGAACACGATGTTATTGGCTCTGGCCCAGTGGCTGCAAAACGACTACAGCTTCCTGCGGGTCTTCAACTACCTGACCTTCCGCGCGGTGATGGCCAACCTCACCGCGCTGTTGATCGGCCTCGGCCTCGGCCCGTGGGTGATCCGCAAGCTGACCGAGCTGAAGATCGGCCAGGCGGTGCGCACCATCGGTCCGCAGTCGCACCTGGTCAAGGCCGGCACGCCCACCATGGGCGGCGTGCTGGTACTGGTGTCGATCGCCATTTCGACGCTGCTGTGGTGCGACTGGGGCAACCGCTTTATCTGGGTGGTGATGCTGGTGACCTTCGGCTACGGCGCGATCGGCTGGGTGGACGACTACCGCAAGGTGGTCTATCGCGACCCGCGCGGCATGTCGAGCCGCGAAAAGTTTTTCTGGCAGACCCTGATCGGCCTGGTGGCCGCGGTCTACCTGGCGTTCTCGGTGTCGGAAAGCAGCAATGTGCGGGTGTGGGACCTGTTCCTGGGCTGGGTCGAAGGCGGCCTGTCGCTGGACATGCCCTACAAGTCCAACCTGATTGTGCCGTTCTTCAAGGAAGTGAGCTATCCGCTGGGCGTGGCCGGCTTCATCGTGCTGACCTACCTGGTGATCGTGGGTTCGAGCAATGCCGTGAACCTGACCGACGGCCTGGACGGGCTGGTGATCATGCCGGTGGTGCTGGTCGGCAGCGGGCTGGGTATCTTCGCCTACGTCATGGGCAGTTCGGTCTACAGCAAGTACCTGCTGTTCCCGCATATTCCCGGGGCGGGCGAGTTGCTGATCTTCTGTTCGGCGCTGGCGGGGGCGGGCCTGGCCTTCCTCTGGTTCAACGCCCACCCTGCCCAGGTCTTCATGGGCGACGTGGGCGCGCTGGCTCTGGGCGGCGCGCTCGGCACGGTGGCCGTGATCGTGCGTCAGGAGATCGTGCTGTTCGTGATGGGCGGCATCTTCGTGGTGGAAACGCTCTCGGTGATGCTGCAGGTCACGTGGTTCAAGATCACCAAGCGGCGCTACGGCGAGGGCCGGCGGCTGTTCAAGATGGCGCCGCTGCATCACCACTTTGAATTGTCGGGCTGGAAAGAGACGCAGGTGACGGTGCGCTTCTGGATCATCACCATGCTGCTCGTGCTGATCGGGCTGTCGTCGCTGAAGCTGCGCTGACGCGGCGGCTTTATCCAGACGGAATCAACGTAATTACACAAAGGGCGGAATACGAAGTGTTTGGCGAGTTGCAG
>NZ_JBFTND010000328.1:0-5113 GCF_056397305.1 Cupriavidus sp. 05N40 | reverse complement strand
GGCTTCGAGCAGGGTGCGTTTGTAGACGATCGCGGCTTCCTGTTGCTGCGCCTCGCGCAGATGCAGCATCCCCTTGAGCTTGCCGCCCTCGAAGATGGGAAGCGAGATCGACGGTCCGACGACAAACTGGCCCGATGCCCAGTTTGCGAGGTTCGAGAGCTGGAGACTCTGGAACCCGGCGCTGCCATTTAGCGTGATGCGCGGATAGAAGTCGGCCTTTGCCATGCCGATCGACGCCGTGGCCGCGTGCAGTTGCGCCTCCGCCCTCCTGATGTCCGGTCTGCGCTGCACCAGTTCCGAGGGGAAGCCGATGGGCACCTCCTTGGGGAGCTCCGGAATGTCACGCACCTCGCCGAGCGATTGCCGCAGCGCGCCCGGCTCCTCGGCCAGCAACAGTCCGATCGCATTGATGGTGGCCTCGCGACGCGACTCGAGCGTCGGAATCAGGCTTTCGATCGATGCTGCCTGCGCGGAAGCGTTGGCCACGTCCAGATCCGTCGTGACGCCTTCACGTGCGCGTACCTGCGTGAGCTTCGTGGTGTCACGGGCGATTTCAAGGTTCTGTACCGCGATCTGTAGCAGGGATTGCGTGTCGCGCAACTCGATATAGTCTCGCGCGAGTTCGGCGCGGGCAGACAAGAGGACCGCGTTCCGGTCCTCGTACGAGGCCGCCGTCAAAGCGGTCGCCGCTTCGACACCGCGTCGCACGCGGCCCCAGATGTCGACCTCCCATGACGCATCGAAGCCGAACTGGTACAGGTCGAACGCGGGCGAACCACTCGAACCCGGCAATGGCGCGACGCCGAGCGGCGAGTCGCCCGACGCCGATGGTGGCGGACTACCTGTCGGGCTGACCCCAAGCAGCGAGAGGATGCCGTTTGGACTTCCGCGTTCGCGATGATAGGAGGCGGCGCCGTCCAGTGTCGGATATTCGGCGGCGCCGGCCACCCGTTGTACTGCCCGGCTTTGCCGCAGCCGCGCCGACGCGGCTGCGACGTCCAGGTTGGCTTCGACCAGTTTCTCCTCGAGCGAGTTCAGCAGGGGATCGTTGAACAGTGTCCACCACTCTGAACTGAACTGGGATTCGACGGTCTTGCTCGATGCCTGCGCAGACTGGGCGCGGTCAAAGACGTCGGGTGCGGATGTCTTCGGACGTTCGAAATCCGGCCCTACGGCACAGCCCACCATCGCGAGGCACGCCAGTATCGCCAGCACCGACGCGCGGATAGGGAACTCACTCGCATTCATTTTCTGTCCGCTCCCTTGGCCAGCGTATCGCCACGGCGGCCAACGGCCACTTCCGCTTCGACAGAAAGCCCCACGCTCAATTCAGACGCGGCTTGCTGCCCGCGGTCGATGGTGATCTTGACAGGCACGCGCTGGACGACCTTCGTGAAGTTGCCCGTTGCGTTGTCAGGCGCAATCGGCGCGAAGCTCACTCCGGTCGCCGGGGCAAGGCTATCGATATGGCCTTGGATCACGACGCCAGGAAGGCTGTCCACCTTGATGCGCACGCTGTGGCCAGGTCGCATGTTGGTGATCTGGTTCTCCTGGAAGTTGGCGACGACATAGGCGTCGGCGATCGGGACAATCGCAAGAACCGGCGCGCCGGGCGTCACAAATGCGCCGACCCGCGCCGAGCGCCTGCCAACCTTGCCGTCCACCGGTGCATGGATTTCCGTATAGGACAGATTGAGATTCGCCAATTCCTGAGCCGCCTCGGCGCGCATCAACGTGCTGGCCGCCTTGTCGCGTTGCGTGCGCAGCACGTCGAGGTTCTGCTCAGTCGTGCTCAACGCGGCGCGGTCATGGGACTGCCGCGCAAGTTGCTCGGCGAGCGCGCTCGAAGCGTGTTGTTGTTCCTGCGTGGTTCCCGCTCCTGCTTCGGAGAGATTCTGGTAGCGCGAGGCGTTCGCTCGCGCAAACTCGACCGACGCTTCGTCGGAGCGAAGCGTGGCGCGCGCCTGCTCGACGAGCGAGGGGTGCCGCGCAATCTCGGCGTCGTAGTTTGCTATGGATGCCTTGGCTGCCGCCACGTCCGCCTGCGCACTCGACAATGCGGCCCGGAAATCGCGGTCATCGATACGCACCATCAATTGCCCGGCCTTGACCCACTGATTGTCGTTGACCAGTACCTCTGAAACCTGGCCGGCGATACGCGGCGCCACGAGCGTGAAGTCGGCCGACACGTAGGCATCGTTTGTGGATTCGGTATCCGAGTTGCCAGCAAGCCTTGTGCAAGCCCATGCAACGATGCCGACCGCGACGACAAGCACGGCAATGCGAACGGTTCTGAGGCGGGATCGGGTGGCGGCTGACATGGAAATCTCCCTTAGTGGGAAGAGGGCGGAGTAGCGCCCATGTTCAAATCATGGGTCATTGCCAGCGCAGTGACCTGTTCATTGCGTATTGCAGATAGCGACGCGAGCAAGGTCCCAATCAGGCCCACAGAGAGACGATGTGATAGCGTGGCCTGTGCGGGCGTTGGCTGCGCGGCTCCGGTTGTCAAAGGGTTGGTGGTGGTCATAGGGGTTCGCTAGCTACGCGTGTTCAGTAGGTGATTGCATCTGCGAATCGCCGTCAAGGGCCATGTGCTCGCCGAACCCCGAATGCCGATATCGGGCTGCGACTGCCTTACGCCCGAGGCTGTACTTCCTCAAAGTATTGCGGTGCTTCCCGGCGATCAAACATCCCGTACGCCCGGACGATGCGGATGTGCCGCAGGCGCACGCCCTCTGGCAGTTTTGCGTCGCGTTCGAATACTTCTGCGGTTGCCTGGTCGTGCCACGTCGCCACCACGATCACGTCTCCCGGCGTCATCAGCGCGTCGAACACATCCCAGGCGACGAGGCCCGACGCGCCCGCTTCAAGTCCAAGCGACTTCGCGACCGATTCCGCGCCGGCCTGCCTGACCCAGTCCGGCGCGCGCGTCGCATCGAGCAGCGTCACCGCCGTGCCGGCGCCTGTCTCAGTGACATCCAGGCGCTGTTCGAGCAAGACTTGCCCGGCGGGCACGTGGGTATCCCTGACGGTCTGGCCAATGCGCAAGCGATAGTCGGCAAATACCCGATCGCGCGCCGCCTGCTGGACCTTGTGGTGTTTCGTCGTGGTACGCCAGCGCACCAGCGACTTCTCGTCGCGCCAGCTCGACAGCGAGAGGAGCCACCCCTCGCGCGTCAGGCTTGCATAGCGGGTGTTGTCGATAAACCCATCGATCTTCTCGAGTTCAGGTCGCAGCATCTGCGCCATGCCGAGATAGGCATCGAATTGTTCGGGTATCGGGTTGACTTCAAGCATTGCAGAAAACATGAGGTACTCCTTCTTTCCGTTGACCACACGACGTTATGTGGAAAATGCGCGAAACTGGCGATGACGACGGGTTGATTTCCGTGTCGCAGTCAAGCAGTTGGTGCATTCACTGTATGGCACGGAGAGTGTTTCTTAAAGGCTGGGAGGATCAGGTATTCGGCCAACAAGTGCGTGAATTTTGCCAAGTAACTTGTGGACTCCATGGAAATCGCAACCACCTGGAATAGTCCATTTCGGTTTGACCAATAAAGCCGATTTGCACGGGCGGGAACGATCACGAAGACCCGCTCCGCGCCGTCGCGGAAGCGATTGGTGCTGGCCATTTCTGATCTGTTTTGAGCCAATCGGAATGGGCAACTTGCGCGAGCTGGCTGTCCTTTGCGGTCATCCTCGATCGAGGCAGCGTGACTGGCGCGCGGCGCCCGGTTCGCTCGAAAGCTGAAGCTCAGGCGGCGAAGCGCAAGGGGTGCCCAACGCGCAATGCGACAGGCACGATCGGAGGCGCGGCGGTGCCGGTGATACGACGTGGCCCAAATTCCGCATCGATTGGCCAGACACGGCGCACCTGCGTGTTCGTGCCGCCATATGGACTGACTAGACTTGATTTCGGGACTGCGGCTGGGAACCTGACCCGGGTGCACCTGGAAACGCATCAGCCCTGGTTGCGGCTTGGGGTAGCCGGGATGGGGCTGCCGCCGCCTCGCCAATTGTCGCGGTCGAATTAGGGACCGGACCCCAAGCAAGGACGGATTCATCACGTTGATTCAGGATCGTCAAACCTCTCTGGCACCCGGTTACCACGCCGCATACGCGGCGAGGCGGGCTGCGCTTGTTTCGAGGGCATTCGGGGAGTAACGGAGCATGCGTGTTGCGATGATGTTGTACGCCGGATTCCAGTTACTCGATGTGACTGGCCCGATGGATGTGTTTCACGAGGCGAACTGCCTGTGCGGCGGAACGTTCTATGAACAGCATCTCGTCGGGCCGTCGCCCGGGTCTGTCGCATGCTCGAACGGGGTGGCGGTGGGCACGACGGAGTGCGTGTCGGATGTGCGTGCTCCGTTCGACATTATCGTGGTGCCCGGGTCCCCGCTCATCGGCCTGAGGCATGGGCAACGGGAAGTGGTGGATTGGCTCAGCGATGCCGGGCGTAGGGCGGGAAGGCTCGCATCCGTATGCAACGGCGCCTTCTTGCTCGCGCGTGCCGGTCTTGCCGACCACCGCTGGTTGACCACGCATTGGCGCGACGCGCAACGGCTCGCAACCGAGCATCCCCTGGTACACGTCATGACCAATCTAAGCTGCCTGAAGGACCGTAACCTGTATTCGTCGGGCGGCGTGAGCGCCGGTGTCCATCTGGCCCTGGCGCTGGTCAGGGAGGATCTTGGCGAAGACGTCGCCCGAACCATCGCCACGGCGCTGTTGACGCCGCGCCGTTGAGGCACGGAGCAAGCCCATCCGGTGCCGCATTCCCTCCCGCGCGGATGCGACGGCGATGGCCCGGATGGCGAGGTCATGGTCATCGTGGCCCAGATACGGCCCTTTTTGGCCGGTAGATGATCTTCTTGGCTGAGCGCGCGGCTCCGATCGTTGGCAGAATGGTTGCCACGATCCTCACAATTCTTCCAGAAGCACATCAAGAAAGTGCTGGGTGGACTGGGCCAGGGCGGAGAACCCGTCGAAGCCATCGTCCATGAGCTGGTGCCGAACATACGCTGTTCTCGAGTTGGATGGGAAATCGCCCTTTGATCTTGGTCGCTGATATTGTCAGCGCCGGTTTCCATGCGAGCCAGCCGTGACCCGA
>NZ_JBFTND010000327.1:0-5126 GCF_056397305.1 Cupriavidus sp. 05N40 | reverse complement strand
GGGAATAGACAGAACGAACCATTAAAAGGACAAAACGAACATCGTGCTCCGGTGGCATTTTTGCGTTATTGCCCGGGAAAACCCTAGGGTAAGGCTGAAAAACGCAGTCATAACAAGGGGATATAAGGCCGCTCTCGGTGCCATCCAGTCGCGTGCAGGCCGGGTCCTGGCTGTCTGCGGCCTTCAGTTTTCATACATGCACGAGGGCGCATACATGCACAAGGGCGGCGCCCCTTAGCGCGCAATGCGTTGTTCCTTGCGGCAGGCCTTGCACACATGCTCCAGGCCATCGCGGCGCCGCGCGTCGCGCGAAAAGAACTCGCCGTCGGCGGGCCAGTATTCGTCGCAGTTGCGGCAAAGCTTGAGGGGGCCGATATCGGACATCAGCAACTCGCCCGCGGCACGGGCGGCGTGCGCGGCGTGGCTTGCATGGGCAGCGGCGGGGGGGCGCCGGAGGGCGGCGGTGCGATCGTACATGTTCTCTCCTTGCCTGGCGCAAACGGGCCGGCGGTGGTCAGGTACGGAGGGGATCTCCGGGGACGATCCCGGGAGACGATCCCGGGCGGTCCACGCGTATCGGCTGAAATACGCGGTTACGAAATGGCGGGCGGAAATGGCGGGCGGAAACGGTGTAATGGTGCTGGCAGGGCGCGCGCGGTGGCATGCGCGGCAGGCTTGCGTCACGAATTCATCGCGCCAACAGCCCGGAGAACGCCATCACCAGCCATCCCGCCGCGGCGCAGGTCCCAAGCCAGCCCAGCAGGACCAGCACGATGGTGGACCACTTCATTGCAGTTGCCGTCGCCGCGCTGCAAAGGCCGTGCGCGGCGCGGCGGGACCGATGCGGCAGCGGGCGCACGCCGGCGCGCGGTGCCACGCGGGCGGCTTCGAACGGGTGTGGTTCATGCGGACTTTCCTTCTGACAGGCAAGGCAGCGCTTGCACAACGGTGCAGCTTAGCCATGGTGCGGCGCGGGCGTGTGTCCGGGTTGTAAGGAAATGTGCACGAGCCGATGCGAAGCGGAGGCTCCCCGGCGCGTTCGCGCCGCCTTTTCTATAATGTGACCCGTTCCTGCTTCCAGCCGGCCGTGCGGCGCGTGACGAGGTCTCATCCCCGCCGCGGCCCGGTCGCATTCCAACCGCACACCAATCGCCCTCGGGCCCCGGTCACGCCATGACTATCCTCCTGCTCAACACTTCCTTCGCGCGCACTCTCGATGCGCTGGTCGAACGCTTCGCGGCCACGCCGGGCGCGCGCGTGCAGGCCTGGGTGTTCGAGGACGCCCCCGCGCGTCTCGAGGCCGTGCGGCAACTTGCCGCCGCCGGCGTGGTGGCGGAGATCCGCAGCGCGTACAAGCCGCTGCTGCATTTCTTTCTCGACGAACAGGACCTGGACGCACTGGCGGGCGCCGCGCGCACGGTGACGGTGCGGCTGCCCGCGGCCGCCACGCCGAAGGACGCGCAGCGCTTGCGTCTCGAAGCCTATCCGCTGGCCGGCCTGCTGCCCGAAGACAAGCTGCGCCTGGTCGATGGCGATGACGAAGGACACTATGTGGTCGAATCCGGCGGCGGGCGGCACCGCGTGTTCGTGCCGCGCGCGACCTCGGGCGCGCCGTGCGGATGGCTGCGCGTGTGGCGGGGCGACGAGCTGGTCGAGGACACGCCGCTGGCGACGGAATACGAGCTCGCATTCGCCGCGGCCATGGATGCGATCCGCGCGCACGGCTGGCGCGCGCAGGCGCCGTACTTCGACGTGCTGCACGTCGCCATCGCCACCGGCGGCATCGAACGCCGCCTGGCATACCAGGACGAATGCATCAGCACGCGCGAGGCGCTGCATGAGGATCTCTATTTCTCGGTGCTGGAGTATTTCCAGGACTGCGCCGGCCTGCCGCGTGGCGACCGTACCCTGCAGCCGGGCCAGATCGTCCCCGATGTGCACGCGGGCGAGGGCGCCACGCGCGTGCGCGTGGAAGTGCTGCCGCACCAGCTGCCCCTGCCCGGGCCTGGCCGCAAGCCGATGTCCGCCGAAGCGCTGGCCGCGCTCGCCCGCCCGCTCGCACCGGACGAGGTTGCCGTCGAGATGCATGCGCTGGGCGGCCATCGCTTCAGCGTGGAATCCGCGCAGGGGCGCGCGGTCCACGGCACGCATATCGAAGGTACGCTGCCCGGGCTGGTGATCTCCGGGGGCCAGCACGCCAACGAGAGCTCCGGCGTGGTCGGCGCGCTGCGCGCGGCGCATGTGCTCAGGCGGCGCGAGCAGGCGAACTTCGCCGTGATCGGGCTGGAGAACCCGGATGGCGCGGCCCTGCATATGCAATTGCGCGAGGACAATCCGCGCCATATGTCGCACGCCGCCCGCTACACCGCGCTGGGCGACGACCTCGAGGCGCGCACGGCGGAGCCGTTCGGCGAGAAGGCGGTCCGGCTGGAGGCGGCCGAGCGCACCGGCGCCGGGCTGCACATGAGCCTGCACGGCTATCCTGCCCACGAGTGGACGCGCCCGCTGACCGGCTACGTCCCTCCGGGGTTCGAAACCTGGACCATTCCCAAGGGATTCTTCCTGATCCTGCGCCACCATGGCGGATGCGAGGACAAGGCGCTGGCGTTCATGCAGGCGCTCACCGCGCAGCTGGCGACGTCGCCCGAGCTGGCCGCGTTCAACGCGCGGCAGCTCGCCACCTGGGCCGCGCACGCGGGCGCGGTGCCGTTCCCGGTGCTCAACGGCATTCCCTGCATGATCGTCGAGGACCATCGCTCCACGGTGCCGTTCATGCTGGTCACGGAGTTCCCGGACCAGACCGTCTACGACGACGCCTTCCGCCTGGCTCACACCACGCAGATGCACGCAGTGCTGGCGGCGGCCGAACTCTACTGGGCGGGAGCGCTGGCTTGAGTGAGGGGGCCTGCCGGCGCAAGCCTTCAGTGGATCGTGCGCGTCACCTTGGCATGCATGGCCTTGGCCGCCGCGCTGTCGTCGGGGGTGGCGTCTTCGTCCTGCTCGATCATCGTGGCAGCGAGGCTGAGTGCGGCCTGCATCTCCTCGTGCGACAGCCCCGATGACAAGGCCAGCCGTACCGCAAGGGACGCCAGGCGGGCAACGTCATAACTAGGTATGGTCATTTCTGCTCCTTGTGCCGGCGGCGGCACCGGCCTGCACTGGCAAGCCGGCGTTGCCGCCTGTATTGGATCGTCGGCGAATCAGTCAGGCCGATGAAGTGGCAGCGCATGCCTGCGCGCRGCTGCCGGTCCGTCTTAGTATGGTTCACCGGGCGCGATGCCGCCGGCGGAAGATTCCGCTCAGGCCGGCAGAAATCCCTCTACCGTCAGGTAGCGCTCGCCGGTGTCGTAGTTGAAGCCAAGCACGGTGGCACCGGCCGGCAACCCGGGCAGCTTTTGTGCGATGGCGGCCAGGGTGGCGCCGGAGGAGATGCCCACCAGCATGCCCTCCTCGCGCGCGGCGCGGCGCGCCATCTCGCGTGCCGGCTCGGCGTCCACCTGGATCACGCCATCGAGCAGCGCGGTATCGAGATTGCGCGGGATAAAGCCGGCGCCGATGCCCTGGATCGGGTGCGGGGCGGGCGCGCCGCCGGAAATGACCGGCGAAGCCACCGGTTCAACCGCATATACCTTCAGTTGGGGCCACTTTTGCTTGAGCACGCGCGCGCAGCCGGTGATGTGGCCGCCCGTGCCCACGCCGGTGATGAGCGCGTCGATGCCCTGCGGGAAATCCGCCAGGATCTCCTGCGCGGTGGTCCTGGCGTGGACCTCGATATTGGCGGGATTCTCGAACTGCTGCGGCATCCACGCGCCCGGCGTGGCTGCCACCAGCTCCTCGGCGCGGGCGATCGAGCCCTTCATGCCTTTTTCGCGCGGGGTCAGCTCGAAGGTGGCGCCGTAGGCCAGCATCAGCCGGCGGCGTTCCACCGACATGCTGTCGGGCATCACCAGCACCAGCTTGTAGCCCTTGACCGCGGCGACCATGGCCAGGCCGATGCCGGTGTTGCCCGAGGTCGGCTCGACGATGGTGCCGCCGGGCTTGAGCAGGCCCGCCTGTTCGGCCGCCTCGACCATGGACAGCGCGATACGGTCCTTGATCGACCCGCCCGGATTGGCGCGCTCGGACTTGATCCAGACCTGATGCGTATCGCCGAACAGCCGCTGGACGCGGATATGCGGTGTGTTGCCAATCGTCTGCAGGATGTTGTCAGCCTTCATTCGGGATCTCCTTGGATGGTTTCGATACGGACCGCGGGCGGGTCCGTACGCGCATGCAGGGAAGGATTCTAGCCGGCGGACCGGCAGTCTTGCGATTTCCGCAAGTGCCGGTGGCCACGCATGGCAAGGCTCAATGACAGGCTTCGGCGCGCCGGCAGGCGCAGTTCGGGCCCGCAGCCCGATGGAGGGGCTTCCAGCGACGACGCGCTCAGCACGCGGCCCCGGCCGCGCCGCTTGGCCTCGTACAAGGCGCGGTCGGCGCAGCCGAACAGGCAGTCCCACGCCGCCGCGCCGCCGCCCTGGCCGTCGTGGATCTGGGCGATGCCGATGCTGGCGCTGGCGAAGCCCCCGATTTCCGGCGGCAGGGCAATGGCGCGGATGCCGCGCAGGATGCGGTTGGCCAGCAGCACGGCGTCGGCTTCGGTGGTATGCGGGCACAGCACGCAGAATTCCTCGCCACCGTAGCGGCCGGCCAGGTCGGTGGCGCGAGGGGTCTCGGCCAGGACCCTGGCGATCTGCTGGAGGACCAAGTCGCCGGCGCGGTGGCCGCTGCTGTCGTTGATGCGCTTGAAGCGGTCGATGTCGATCACCAGGCAGCTCAGCGGATGGCCGTGGCGGGCGTATTCGGCCGACAGCACCATGGCCGCGGCGTCGATGGCGCCGCGGTTGAGCAGGCCGGTAAGGGCGTCGAGCCGGGATTGTTTCTCCTGTGCCGCCAGCATGCCTTCCATGGTCATCAGGGTGAAGGCGGCCAGACCCGCGAGGATGGCCACGAACGCGGGCAACAGGCGCAGCAGCAGCAATGCCTCGGCGTTCGGGTCCGCCACCGGGCTGCCCGGCGCGGCCGCCGCATAGAGGCCGCAGCACTGCGCCACCACTTGCAGGCCGCTGGCGGCCAGGACCAGCGGG
>NZ_JBFTND010000326.1:0-7343 GCF_056397305.1 Cupriavidus sp. 05N40 | reverse complement strand
CGGTTGGCCAGCTGGCCGGGTATCGATTGGGACTTCGGTTCGTTTGCTGTCGAGCATCTTTGCTTCGCTCGGGAGGTACAAACGCATGGAGTGTGCCAAGGCGGGCCATGYCGSCKCRRATCGCCCGCAARCCCAGGCGGGGCTTGGGAGAAATTTTCTTCGAGAGAAGAAAATGGCGCCGGAGTCCGGTGCCGGAAGGCTTTGATCTGGCAGGCAAAAGCCAACACAACAGACGCCGTGTGTTCGTTCGCCGCCAACATCGGGGCAATGCCGGCCGGCACAGCAAGGAAACAGGGAAACCTGGCGACGATTGCCGCCGCAAACAGACAGAATGCGGTATGCCTCACCCGTTCGGGGAGGCGTGCGTGGCTGCCGCCAGCAGCCATATCCTAGCCAGGAGCTTTCAATGCTGATGCGAGACGCAATCCCCCATGTTCTGAGCCGCGGTAGCGAGATGTTTACGCGAGACATACAGGAGACGCCCCCGCAAAAGACCTTTCACCATGCGATCGACATTTACCTCAAGGACTCCAATGCATTCATGAACACCTACTTCGCGCGCTACTTCGAGTGGCAGGGCATTTGCCGCGAGCGCTGGTTCCACGAGTGCATCCATGACAACCTGCTGGCCGCGGGCGGCGTGTTCGTGACCAAGCGCGCGCATCAGGAGTATGTCGAGGAGACGTTCCCGTTCCAGAAGGTGGATTGCTACCTCAACACCTTCCAGGTGAAGCAGTGCTCGGCCTACCTGTTGTTCCGCTTCTGCGTGGATGGCCGTCCGGTATCGCTCGGCTACCAGCAGATCGTGTTCGCCGGGCGGGACAAGCGCATTACACGCTTCCCGCGCGAGATCGTCGAACGCGTCAAGGAGTACGAACTGAAGCTGCCTAAGTTCGCCAGCTAAGCCGTGCCCGCCCCGCTTGCCGTCTGGCCGGCGGGGCGTCTGCGCGGGGCGGCCTGGCTGCCTGCGTGGGCGTCGGGCAGGCGCAGCAAGAAGGTGGTGTGGATGTCGCGCACGGATTCGCACTGGATGCGGCCGCCGAAGGCTTCGACCACCCTGCGGCAAAAGGCGAGCCCCATACCGACGCCGCTGCCGTGCGCCTTGGTGGAGAAGAAGGGGTCGAAGATGCGAGGCAGGACCTCGGGCGGGATCCCCGGGCCGGTGTCCCGGAAACGCAGCAGCCAGCTCCCATGCTCCTGCAGCACGGCGATCTCGATGTGCGCAGCGGGACTGGCGCGCATGGCCTGCAGCGCGTTCTTCAGCAGATTGAACAGGACATAGACCAGCAACGTTTCGGAGCCGGGGAAACACCAGGCCGGATCGATCGGCCCGACCGTCACCCGCTCGCGTTCTCCCGCCAGGAACGGATACCGCGCCAGCGCGGCGTCGACACAATGCCGCAGCGACTGTGCCGTGAAACTGCGGCGGTCAAGCCGTTCCAGCGTGACCGAGGCGAGCGCCATGTCGATCACGGTGTGGGTGCCCTCGATCTCGCGCCTGATCGAGTCCACCAGGCCGGCGGCGCGTTCGAGCTGGCCCGGGCGCATGCGGTCCTCGTACAGGCCATGCGCCACCGCGAGCCGGTAGCCCGCCAGCAGTTCCGGCCAGGCACGGCCCATTTCCTCGGCCTGCAGCCGGATCGTGGTGAGGGGGGTGCGTACCTCGTGCGCCACCGTGGCGGCCAGCGAGAACGGGTGCATGAGGTCGTAGCGCACGATCGTGACGGCGAGTATCCCCAGGCTGGCGCCGATAAAGACCACGCCGGGCGGATAGAAGGCATAGCCATAGTTGGCGGCGTAGTCCACCGCCGCCAGCGAGTAGAGGCCCAGGCTGACCAGGCACAAGTCGAGCCGCTTGCGCTTCTCGCCGGTGGCGCCACGGCGCGCGGCCAGCAGCAGCCAGCCACTGCGGCAGGCCAGCAGCACGGTCTGCGCCACGTGCAGGGGATGCAGCCGCCCCGCCTTGGGATACGCGCCGAAGAAATACGTATAGAAGCCGGACACCACTTCCCCGCCGGTCAGCACCAGCACCGCGAGCACCAGCGACAGCCCGTACGAAGCCAGCAGCAGGGGCCGCTCGGTGCGGCGCTCGCTCACTTCGGTGATGAAGTGATAGAAACAGGTCGGCAGGAAGATGATGAAGAGATAGCCGACCTTGGCCAGCAGCAGCGCCACGTCGGGATGCTCGGCCTGGAACAGGAAGGCCCAGGTGCCCTGCCACGCGAACGTGGTCACGCACAGCAGGAAGAAGGAAGTGGAGATCCGCGTCACGCCCTTGGTGACCAGCACATACAAGCCGAAACCCAGGAAGATGGCTGAGACGAAGGCTGGCAGGATAGCGTACATGGCGTTCCGGAAGGACGGTCCTGGCGCCCGGACGGGTGCGCGGCCGGACCGGCAACCCGCCATTTTATGTCGGGACAAGCGCACCCGTGCAAAGTCTGGCTAAGTACAGTTCTTCACATTATTGAACGCAAGCACCGTACCGGGACCCGCGTCCGGCATGCCGGACCGCCCGCCAGGCCTAGTTCACCTGCCCCGCATCGATGGTACGCATGGCAGCGGCTTCGGCGAGGGCAAGCGCGGCTTGCGCGGTCGGCGCGATACCGACTTCGTCCTCGAACGAGGGCTGCGGCGCCTCGCCGAACGCATCGGCAATCACCACCGTTGCCGAAAAACCGCCGGTGGCCGATGCCACCGCGCGGGCCACGACGGCATAGCCGCCATATTCGAATGCGCGCTCCATCATTCCCTCCCCTCGCTATGCATGAGGCAATCATAGTTGGCGCTGCCTCGGCCGGGGCAATCTGATGCTGACGGCAGCCAGCCCGCTATTTCGTGACGAACGACCAGCTCAGGTTGAGCGGCTTGCCGCCCAGCTGCCCGCTCACGGCCACGTTGTAGCGCGTGCTGCCGGCCAGCGGCGCGAGCGGCGTGCAGACCGCCGCGCCGTTCGCCGCACCCGACACGCCCGCGGTGCGCGAATCCACCTTCAGGCAGTTGACGTTATTGCCCTGCGCGTCGGTGAGCACGAAGGTATCGGCCGTGAACGCCTGGCTGCGATCGATCGCCTGCAGCGTGACGGGGTAGCCCAGCGTCTGGTTCTGGTAGCCCGGAGCCGGATTGGGGCTTTCGTTGTTCAGCCAGCTGGTCGGCACATCGGCCTGGCCGGCGTAGGGATAGGCCACCATCTGGATGGCGGTGCCCGGCATGGTGGCATCGGCGAGATCGACGGTCTGGTAGAACGACGCGGTGGCGCCGCCCGAAGTCGAGCCCTTCTGCTCGGCATAGCCCGAACCCGCAGATTTGTAGCTGCCCAGCAGGCTCATGCGATGCAGCGGCGCGTCGAACAGGTCGGATACCAGTGCATCGGTGGAGGCCAGGGCCAGCGCTGCGTTCGGGTCGGAACTCCACTTGCTGGCGCTGCCGACCACCTCCGCCGTGGCGTCCGTCTTGTACTGCGCCTGCACGCGCGCATCGGGCGTGGCGCCGGTATAGCCACGCAGGGACGCATTCTCGTCGTGGCCGAGCGTATTGTTCCAGAGCATGTAGTTGCTGTGGTTCTGCGCGGCCACGCCGATCGCGTCCTGCGCCTCGAGCGCGGGAAGTCCCACCAGCACGCGCCGGTAGTTGGCGTAGCACAGCCCCGCCGATTTCGGCTCGCCAAGCGCGTGATAGCCGCTGACGTTGGCCGCGCCGCGTGCCGGCAGGATGCTGACGTCTACGGTGCCCGCAGCCGGCGCGGCATTGCCGCTTACCGTGAAGCAGGCGGTCACGGCGGTCGCCGGGACCGCCTGGCTGCCGGCGCTGGCAGCCGGCGCGTTGGCATTGGCGGTGTTGGCTGAGGCATTGCCGGAAGCATTGGCGGCGGGCGTCGCGCTGCCACTGCCGCCATCCCCGCCACCGCCGCAAGCGGTGAGGATCGTGCTGGCGCAGGCAAGCGCGAAGAGTGTCCTGGAGAAGGAAGCCCTGGCAGGCGCAGTTGAATGAGTCGCTGGCATCGATCCGGAAGGTTTCGCCCGGCACTTCACGGCCGGTGGTGGATGAGGCAGCACCCCCGCCGGCAATCCCCTGGCGGCTGGCGGTGCAAGAACCGGGCGATGTTATTGGCGGCCACGGACCAGCGTCCAGCCTGCGAACAAATGCTTACGTGTGACCTTTGCGAAAGTAGCGGATAGCAGTCCTGCGCGTGCGCATGGGACTTCGGCATCACGGCGCGCGAGGGCACCATGCCTTGCTCACCCCGCATTCAGTGCAGGCGGAAACACGCACCAGCACCCGTCGCCGTGCCGGAAGAAGAACATCGAGAGCTGGCCCGACGGGCCTGCCACTTCCACCCGCACGCAGCCGCGGCGTCCGGCGCGGGCACCGCGCACGCGCGTGATGCGTGCCGGCGCCGCGAGGCGCGCACCGAGCCATTTGTCGATCAGTCCGCGCAGCGATATGCTGGTTGCTTGCATGTCCGTCTCCTTCGCATTGCTTGCCGTTGCCCTGGTCGTCCCGGCTCAAGCCGCGCGGGCACCGAAGTGGGCACCACGCCATTCAGCCCGGACGAGCGTGCCGAGCAGGACCGCAAGCGCATGCACGGCCATGGCCGGGTGCTGCAGGCAGGTTTCCACTTGTGCGCTGCGCGCTTCGCCAAGCAGGCACCACGAACAGAAGTGCTCGCAGTTGTTGGTGAGCAGCCGGTAGTTGTCTTCCCCGAGGCGGGAGCGGGCGCGTGCCACGGCCTGGAGGCCGACGTAGCGGGCGCAGGGATTGGCCTTGACGCTGACGGCGTGGCCGGCGGCAAAGTCCTCGATGGTCACTTCCTTCACGGGGCCGCGATGCAGCGAGCCGGAAAAGCCGGCGTAGTGAACGACCTTGCCCGCGCCGACGTAGATGCCGTGGTGGGCGTAGCCGCGGCGCCTTGCACCGTTTATGTTGGCACGCCGCCACCACCGGGGTCGAAAGCCACGCTGGCGGCGCGCGGCACCGCGAAGACAAGAGGTTGCACAGCAGATTGCACGGCACGCGGGCCAACGACACGGCACCAGCCCGGACAGGTGGGCGCTACCCACCAGACCCGGCGCAGATGTTGGCGAACCACCAACGTTTTGGGCCGCGCGGTATCGCGCCGGYGGGCGCAGCGAAAGCGCCGGCGGGCCGGCTAGCCGCTCGGCAGCTGGGTTTCAGGCGTGCGCGGCGCCCTGGCCGCATTGCGCCAGCCGCCTGGCATACGCCTTGCATCTGAAAGCGGGACGGCACCACTGCCACCCACCTCACCACCCAACGGAGTCCGATCATGGCCTCGCTCACCATCAAAGACCTCTACAACGACCATACGCTGGACGGACGCGCCATGTCGGCCGTGCGCGGTGGCGGCGCCCCCTGGGTATTCGGCTGGATCCAGCCCTACCAGCCGGCCCGGCCGAGCCTCGGCCCCGTGGTCAACTTTTACGAGATCAACAACAGCTTCTATGCTGATCAGATGGTTAATCAGTTTCAAAACATCGACGTTCGCAATTCGGCACCCGGAGCGAACATCAATGTGCAAGCGGGACAAGGCGCACGCAACGACGGACGGATGTAAGCCGGCCGGGCGCGGCCAGTGCCGGCGCCCGCGCGATCCGCCCGCTTGGCGCGCGCCAGGGCGGCCCGTACACCGGAGACGACCGTGACCTGTGCATCGCAATTCCGCTGGACTTCAGCCGCGCGCACCGACGTTGGCCTGCTACGCGAGCGCAACGAAGATGCCTGCCTGGCACGGCCAGACCGCGGGCTCTGGGTCGTGGCCGACGGCATGGGCGGTCACGCGGTGGGCGACTACGCCAGCAACCTGGTGGTGGAAACGCTGGACCGGCTGGGCGAGCCGCGCAGCCTGGAAAGCCTGCTCGACGACGCGCGCGCGGCGCTGCATGAGGTCAACCTGGCGCTGCTGACCGAGGCAACGCGGCGCCAGGTGCGGCGCATCGGCAGCACCGTGGTCGTGCTGATGGCCTGCGAGCGCTTCTGTGGCTGCCTGTGGGCCGGCGACAGCCGTATCTATCTCTATCGCGACGGGCACCTGACGCAGCTCACGCGCGACCACAGCCGCGTGGAGGAACTCAAGGCGCGCGGCCTGATCACGGCGGAGGAAGCCATCCATCATCCCGCGCACAACACCATCACGCGCGCTGTCGGCGCGAACGCCGCGCTGGAGCTGGAGCAGACCTGGGTGGAAGTCGCCGATGCGGATATCTTCCTGCTTTGCAGCGACGGCCTCAGCAACGAGCTGCGCGATCCGGAGATCGCCAGCTTCCTGGCCTGCGGCGATTGCGAACTGGCCGCGCAGGCGCTGGTGACGGCCGCGCTGGAGCGCGGCGGCCACGACAATATCTCCGCCGTGGTGGCGCGCGCGGAAGACCTTTACGCGACCGACAAGACCATGGTGAATCCTGCGATCTAGGCAGGCCTGCCAGGCCAGCCAGGCCGGGCAGGCCCGCCACGCAAGCGTGGCCTACCCTGGCTTGCCGCCCGCCGCCGCCTGATGGCGAAAATCCTTGGAATGGATGCCGTGCTTCTTCAGCAGCATCTGCAGGTGCGAGCGGTTCATGTCGAAGCGCCGGGCCAGCTCGGCCACGGTGCCGCCCACCTCCTGCAGCCCACGCTCGAGAAATGCGCGCTCGGCCTCGTCGCTCGCGGCCCGCTTGGCCTCGCTCAGCGAGGTCGCCGTCGTCGCATCCACGCCGCCACCTGCGGCAACACCGCCGGAAACCAGCGTGGGCCCGGCCACCTTGGGCCGCAGATCTTGCGGCAAGTGGTCGAGATCGGCGGTGTCGCCGGCCAGGCACGATACCCGGTACATCAGGTTGCGTAGTTCGCGGATATTGCCCGGATAGGCGTAGTTCATGAGGAAATCGCGCAGGCGCGGCGTCAGCTTGACCGGGCGACGCTTGAGCGAGCCCGCGGCCTCGTCGCCGAAGAATGCCACCAGCAGCGAAATCTCGTCGCGCCGCTCGCGCAGCGGCGGCAGCGTGACATGGATCACGCTCAGGCGGTAGAACAGGTCTTCGCGGAACTTGCCCTCCTCGCTCAGCCGCCGCAGGTCCCGGTTGGTGGCCGCCACGATGCGCGTGTCCACGGAGATGGTCTCGTCGGACCCGACCCGCTGGATCTCGTGTGCCTCCAGCACGCGCAGCAGCTTGACCTGCCCGGTGAGCGGCAGTTCGCCGATTTCGTCGAGGAAGATGGTGCCGGTATGCGCGCTCTCGAACTTGCCGCGCCGGTCGCTGGCCGCCCCCGTGAACGCGCCCTTCTTGTGCYCGAACAGTTCGGACTCGATCAGGTTCTCCGGGATCGCCCCGCAGTTCACCGAGATGAAG
>NZ_JBFTND010000325.1:0-11854 GCF_056397305.1 Cupriavidus sp. 05N40 | reverse complement strand
GCCGCGGCCTTGGCCGCGATGGCCGCGCCGCGGGCCCCGCCGACGGCGGGCAGGCCCGCGGTACGCGCCGGCGCAGGCTTGCGCTCGACGACGGCGTCCAGGGAGAGGGGAAATTTCGGGCGGCGCGGGGCAGTGCTCATGACGGCCGGGGACTGCGCGTGGAAGGGCTTATGCCAGCCACTGGTTGATCTGCTCGAGCTGACCGCGATGCGTCAGGTCCAGCTGCAAGGGGGTCAGCGAGACGTAGCCTTCGCCGGTGGCGTGGAAATCCGTGCCTTCGCTCGCGTCGCGCGCGTCACCGGCCGGGCCGATCCAGTAGTTGGTATCGCCGCGCGGGTTGACCTGCGTGATCACCGGCTGGGAAGGATGGCGCTTGCCGAGCCGTGTCGCCCGATAGCCCCGGATATGTTCGAACGGCAGGTTGGGAATATTGACGTTGAGCAAGAACGGTTCGGCCGCCGGCTTGGCGATATAGCGCTCGACAATGTCGCGCGCCACGCGCGCCGCCGCGTCAAGCTGCGTCCAGCCTTTGTCCACCTGCGAAAACGCGATCGAGGGAATCCCGAGCAGGAAGCCCTCGATGGCAGCGGCGACGGTGCCCGAGTACAGCACGTCCTCGCCCATGTTCTGGCCCTGGTTGATGCCGGACACCACCAGGTCGGGTTTTTCGTCCAGCAGGCCGGTCAGGGCAATATGCACGCAATCGGTCGGCGTGCCGTTGACGAAGCGAAAACCCTTCTGCACGCCCTCGCTCGCCTCGAAGATCGACAGCGGCCGTTGCAGGGTCAGCGAATTCGAAGCGCCGCTGTGGTTCTGCTCGGGCGCGATCACCGTGATGCGTGCCAGCGGCGCCAGCGCGGCGTGCAGCGCGGCAAGCCCTGGCGCCAGGTAACCGTCATCGTTTGCGAGGAGGATATGCATGGCCGCGATTGTACCCGACAAGGCTGCTGCGCACGCCCTGACCGCGCCGCAAAATCCGCCTCCTGCGCGGCTCGGCGGGGATCTGTGCGGAAGCTAACAGAACGACCGTGCTATTTTTGCGCTACACTTGCCCGGGCCCGTCTGGCGTAATGCGGATACGGCGCCAACGCAACAGGCGCCGGCCCGCGCATCCACCGCGCATGCACCTTTTTGCGCCATCGCCGCCGGGCAACGGACATAACAACCCGTAGAACATATCACCGGAGACATGATGAAAGCCGTACTSTGCAAAGCCTGGGGCCCGCCCGATTCGCTGGTTCTCGAAACCCTGCCCGATCTCGTGCCCGCCCAGGGCGAAGTCGTGATCGACGTCAAGGCGGCCGGCGTGAATTTCCCCGACGTCCTCATCATCCAGAACAAATACCAGGCCAAGCCGCAACTGCCCTTCTCGCCGGGCTCGGAACTGGCGGGCGTGGTCAATGCCGTCGGCGAGGGCGTGACCCACGTCAAGCCGGGCGACAAGGTCATCGCCTACCTGGGCAACGGCGCCTTCGCGTCGCAGGCCAAAGCCCCGGCCAGTGCCGTGGTGCCGATGCCGCCGGGCATCGACTTCGAGACCGCCGCGGCATTCACGCTCACCTACGGCACGTCGCACCACGCCGTGATCGACCGCGGCGAACTGAAGGCGGGACAGACCATGCTGGTGCTCGGCGCGGCCGGCGGCGTGGGCCTGGCTGCCATCGAGATCGGCAAGGCCATCGGCGCGCGCGTGATCGCGGCCGCCTCCACCGATGAAAAGCTGGCGGTGTGCAAGGAGCACGGCGCCGATGCGCTGATCAACTACAGCACCGAAGACCTGCGCGAGCGCGTCAAGGCGCTCACCGACGGCAAGGGCCCCGACGTCGTCTATGACCCGGTCGGCGGCATCTATGCGGAGCCGGCCTTCCGCTCGATCGGCTGGCGCGGCCGCTACCTGGTGGTGGGCTTCGCCAACGGCGAGATCCCCAAGCTGCCGCTGAACCTGGCGCTGCTCAAGGGCGCCTCGCTGGTGGGCGTGTTCTGGGGCGACTTCGCGCGCCGCGAGCCCAAGGCCAACCAGGCCAATATGGCGCAGATGCTGGGCTGGATGAAGGAAGGCAAGATCCGCCCGCACATCTCCGCGCGCTATCCGCTCGAGCAGGCACCGCAGGCGCTCAAGGACATGGAAGCCCGCAAGGTCACCGGCAAGATCGTCATCGTGCCCTGATCATGCCCTGGTCCCGCACGCGGCCACCACTGGCTGCCGTGCGCACTGCGTGAAAGAAAAGAGCGCCTGGGTGCCAACGCACCCGGCGCTCTTTTCATTTCCGCCTGCTTGTTCGCGTAGCCGATGAAGTCGCGCGGGACGCTGGCGTTCTGCCGGCTGCGGGCCGGCATCGTTGCCGCCCTCCAAGTTCTGCCAGTACCACGCGCGGCTACAGGCGCTCGGTCTCGCCCGTGCGCGGCTGCCACTTCATCAGCCGCTTCTCCACGCTGCCCACCAGCGTGTCCAGCACCAGCGCCGCCGCGGTCAGCACCACGATGCCGGCGAACACGGTGTTGATGTCGAAGGTGCCTTCGGCCTGCAGGATCAGATAGCCCACCCCGCGTGCCGAGCCGAGGTATTCGCCCACCACCGCGCCAACGAAGGCCAGGCCCACCGAGGTATGCAGCGAGGAAAAGACCCAGCTGGTCGCGCTGGGCAGGTAGACATGGCGCAGCAGCTGTTGCCGGTTCGCGCCCAGCATGCGCACATTGGCCAGCACCACCGGGCTGACTTCCTTGACACCCTGGTAGACGTTGAAGAACACGATGAAGAACACCAGCGTCACTGCCAGCGCCACCTTGGACCAGATGCCCAGGCCGAACCACACGGCGAAGATCGGTGCCAGGATCACGCGCGGCATCGAGTTCATGGCCTTGATATAGGGATCGAGGATGGCCGAGGTGAGCGGGCTGAGCGCCAGCCACAGGCCCACGCCGAGCCCGGCGGCGGTACCGATGCCGAACGCCAGCAGCGTCTCGATCAGGGTCACGCCGAGGTGGATGTAGATATCGCGCTCGACCACGAACCAGGTCCAGATGCGCTGGGCCACCATCAGCGGTTCACCGAAGAAGAAGGCAACCTGCTGCGAACGCGTGGCGATATGCCAAGCGCCGAGGATCACTACGAGGACGAGCAACTGCCAGAAGCGCAGCATGCCCTTGGAGTCGGGACGGAATGCCATGGGAATGGAATGGAAATCAGTGCGGATTGAATGGGAGAGATGCCTGCGATGCGGCGGCGGCCGTGTCAGGCCACCTTGCGCTGCTGCGCGTAGCCTTTCAGCACCTCTTCGCGCAGCACGTCCCAGATGGCGGCGTGCAGTTCGATGAACCGCGGGTGATTGCGGATCTCGGCCACGTCGCGCGGGCGCGGCAGGTCGATGACGAACTCGCCGATCGGGTGCGTGCCGGGTCCCGCCGACAGCACGACCACGCGATCGCTCATGGCAATGGCTTCATCGAGGTCGTGGGTGATGAACAGCACCGCCTTGCGCTTGGCCGCCCACAGGTCCAGCACCTCGTTCTCCATCAACTGGCGGGTCTGGATGTCGAGCGCGGAAAACGGCTCGTCCATCAGGATGATGTCCGGGTCCAGCACCAGCGTCTGCGCCAGGCTCACGCGCTTGCGCATGCCGCCCGAGAGCTGGTGCGGGTAGCGGTCGCCGAAACCGCCCAGGCCCACGCGGCGCAGCCAGGCCTCGCCCTCCTGCTGCGCCTCGGCGCGCGGCATGCCGCGGAACTCGAGTCCGGCGATCACATTGTCCAGCGCGCTGCGCCACGGCATCAGCGCTTCGGCCTGGAACATATATCCGGCGCGCTCGTTGATGCCGCGCAGCGGCTCGCCGAACACCCGCACTTCGCCAATCGACGGCTGCAGCAGGCCGGCACCGACATTGAGCAAGGTGGACTTGCCGCAGCCGGTCGGGCCCACTACGGAAACGAACTCGCCGGGCTGGATGTCGAGGGTGACGTCCTTGACGGCGGTATAGCGCTGGCTGCGGTCTTCGCGCGAGACGAAGGTGCAGGTGACGTTGTCGAGGGAAAGTGCGGCAGTGCTCATGGCTGGCTCTTGGCGAATCTTTGGCGAATCTTTGGCGAATCCCGGCGATGCGGCACCGTCGATACCGCACGGCGCCTCGGCGCGACTGGAGTACGTGAATCCGTGAAATCGTGCGGCGGGCCTCAGGGCCGCGCAAATGCAAAGGCCCGCTGCGTGCAGCGGGCCACAGGCTCCCGTTGCGCGGGCGAAGCCTTACTTGTACTTGGCGTTGGCCTTCTGCACGAAGCTGTTGGTGAACGTGTTCTCCAGCTTGATGGCCTTGCCCTTCAGGTCCGGGTCGAACTGCTGCAGCGTATTGAGCGCGGTCTTGGGACCATCGGCGGGCATCGTGCCGTCCGGCGAGATCGCTTCCTTGACCTTGTCCCAGGCGGACAGGTACAGCGCGCGGTCGCCCAGCAGGTAGCTCTCCGGCACGGTCTTGACGATGTCGGACGGACCAGCCTTTTGCAGCCACTTGAGCGCACGCACCATGGCGTTGGTCAGGGCCTGCGTGGTGTTCGGGTTCTGCTGGATGAAGGCGCTCGATGCGTAGAGGCAGCCGGACGGCATGTTGCCGCCGAACACCGCCTGGGTGTCCTTGAGCGTGCGGGTATCCGAGGCGATGTGCACTTCGTTCTTCTGCGTCAGCATCGACACCACCGGATCGAGGTTGGCCATCGCGTCGATCTGGCCCGAGCGCATCGCGGCCACCGCGCCGGCGCTGGCGCCRACRCCGATGAAGGACACGTCCGACGCCTTCAGCCCGGCCTTGGCCAGCACGAAATTGGCCATCATGTTGGTGGACGATCCCGGCGCGGTGACGCCGATCTTCTTGCCCTTCAGGTCGGCCACGGACTTGAAGTTGGGCATGGTCTTGTTGGAGACCACCAGCACGATCTGCGGGGCACGGCCCTGCAGCACGAATTCCTGGTACTGCTGGCCCTTGGCCTGCAGGTTGAGGGTGTGCTCGTAGGCGCCGGAAACCACGTCCGCGCTGCCGCCCACCACGGCCTGCAGCGCCTTGGCGCCGCCGGCGAAGTCGACGATGTCGACGTCGAGGCCTTCATCCTTGAAATAGCCGAGACGCTCGGCGATGGTCAGCGGCGAACAGCGCCAGCGCGATCAGCGCCTGCTTCCAGAATTTCTTGTTATACATTGCTCTCTCCTACCTGTTGTACCCGGGGCAACCGTGCCGCGCAGCGGCAAGCTGCGATGCTATCCGATGCGCACCGGGGCCGCATCGGGATCAACACCTATGCCGTGCCCGGTGCCGCTGCGACGGCATCGACGATACAGGGCGAGCCTTTCGGCCGCCTTTCGACCGCCTTTCGACCACAGTCCGGCCCTCGCTCGACCGCCCCACTGCTTCGGGCCGCGCCGGCACGCCGGTTTCCACCTGGCTCACTCGGCGTGGATATCGGCGGACTTGATCACCTTGCCCCAGCGCGCCAGTTCGCCGCGCTGGTAGGTCGCCAGCTGCTGCGGCCCCATGAATTTCGCCTCCGCGCMCAGTTCCTCGGCCTTCTTGCGGAAGGCGTCGGTCTGCATGATGCGCTCGATCTCGCCGGCCAGCTTGTCGATGATCGGCCTGGGCGTGCCGGCCGGCGCGTACATGGCGAACCAGGAAGACACGTCGAGGTCGGGATAGCCGGCCTCGGGCGCGGAAGGCACGTCCTTCAGGCTGGGCAGGCGCTGCTTGCTGGTCACCACCAGCGGGCGCAGCTTGCCGCCCTGGATATGCCCCATCAGCGGCGGCGGCGTGGTGATGGTGAGGTCGACGGAGCCGCCCAGCAGGTCGGTCATGGCCGGGCCCGTGCCCTTGTATGGGACATGGGTGATCTGGATGCCGGCCATCTGGTTCAGCAACTCGGTCGAGACGTGCTGCAGCGAGCCATTGCCCGACGAGGCGTAGTTGAGCTTGTTGGGATTGGCCTTGGCATAGGCCACCAGTTCCTTGAGCGTCTTGACCGGCAGGCTCGGGCGCACCACCAGCACTTGCGGCGCCGACAGGAGATTGGCGACCGGCGCGAAGTCCTTCACCGGGTCCCACGAGGTCTTCGTCAGCAGCGGCGTGATGACCTGGTAGCCGGAGTACTGCACCATCAGGGTGTAGCCGTCCGGCTTGGCGCGCGCCACGGTCTGCGCCGCGATGCCGCCCGAGCCGCCGGGACGGTTGTCCACCACCACCGGCTGGCCGAGCGCCTTGGCCAGCGGCTCGGAAATCATGCGCGCGGCCAGGTCGGTGGTGCCGCCGGCGGCGGCCGACACCACCAGCGTCACGGGCCGCTGCGGCCACGCGCCGTCCTGCGCCGAAGCGGTGGCGCCGGCCAGGCCGGCGACCAGCGCCGCGGCGGCGGCAAGCGCCCTGCGGCGCGCGGGCGATGCAGCGCGCATGGCAGCGGACAGGCTGGACTGCGAGGACTGCGAGGAATGCGAACGTGTGTCGGCGTATGCCGGGATGCGGGGCATGGGTGTCTCCTGCTTGCTGCTCTTTGAGCTTGGTCTTGTCTTGCGCCCGCGCCGGCCCTCGCCGCGCGGTGCGCACCCGCTCTTGCGGGTTTTTTCCAGGGAATGCCTAACGGGTTCCTGCGGGCACGGCTCAGGGCTGCGTGCCGTCCTGCGCGGCAAAATGGCCGGCCAGCCACGCCGGCGGCTGGTGCGTGCGCAGGCGCGGGCCGGCCCGCAGCAGCTGGCTGGCGGTGTCGCGCTGGACCAGCGCCGGCAAGCCCGCCACCACGTCGAGCAGGCGGCCCAGGTCCACGCCGGTGTCCACGCCCATTGCGGCGAACATATGCACCAGCTCCTCGGTGCTGACGTTGCCGCTCGCCCCGGGCGCGTAAGGACAGCCGCCGAGTCCGCCGGCGGCGGCGTCGAAGCGCGTCACGCCCACCTGCCACGCGGCCAGCGCGTTGGCCAGGCCCATGCCGCGCGTGTTGTGAAGATGGATGGTCAGGCCGGTCCGCGGCAGTTCACGCTGGAAGCGTTCGCACAGCGCCGCGACCTGCGTGGGATAGGCCATGCCGGTGGTATCGCACAGCGTGATGCCGCTCGCGCCGGCCTCGGCGAACGACCTGGCGAGCGCCATCACGGCGTCGGCGTCGACCTCGCCCTCGAAGGGGCAGCCGAACACCGTGGACAGCGAGACATTGACCGGCACGCCGGCCTCGCCCGCCGCCGCGGTCATCGCCAGCAACTGCGCCTGCGACTGCGCGCGCGTCATGCGCAGGTTGGCGCGGTTGTGGGTCTCGCTGGCGGACATCACCAGATTGAGCTCGTCGGGCCGGCAAGACAGCGCACGCTCCAGGCCGCGCAGGTTGGGCACCAGCGCGGTATAGCGCACGCCGGCGGCGCGCTGCATGCGGTGCATCACGGCTTCGGCATCGGCCAGCGCGGGAATCGCCTTGGCCGAGGTGAAGGAAGTTGCCTCGATACGGGCAAAGCCACACGCGGACAGCGCATCCAGGAAGGCCACCTTGGCATCGGTCGGCACCACCACCGGCTCGATCTGCAGGCCGTCGCGCGGCGCCACCTCGTTGATCTCGATGCGGGCCGGGCCGCGCAGAGCGGCCGGCGTGGCGAAGGCGGCGGCGCTCATGCCACCACCCCGCGTGCGCGCAGGTCGGCGATGGTGGCGGCGTCGAAGCCGGCCTTCGCCAGCACCGCATCGGTATGCTCGCCCAGCGTGGGCGCGCGGTCGTGGATGGCACCCGGGCTGCCCGACAGCTTGGGCATGATGCCCGGCACCTCCACGGTCAGCCCGCCGGCCGAGGTCACGCTCTCGATCACGCCGCGCGCACGGTAGTGCGGGTCTTCGGCGATGTCCTTGACCGTGTAGATGCGGCCCGAGGGCACTTCGGCCTGCTTGAGCGCGGCCAGCGCATCCTCCACGCTCTGGCTGCGGGTCCAGGCCGCGATGGCCGCATCGATTTCCTCGACGCGCCTGACGCGGCCGTCGTTGCGCTCCAGCGCCGGATCCCCGGCCAGGTCGGCGCGGCCCATGGCATGCATCAGGCGCTTGAAGATGGCGTCGCCGTTGGCGGCGACCAGCACATACTCTCCGCTGGCGCAGGGATAGGCATTGGACGGTGCGATGCCGGGCAAGGCGCCGCCGGCCGGCTGGCGCACCGCGCCAAATGCGGAGTACTCCGGCAGCAGGCTCTCGCTCAGGTTGAACAACGATTCGTAGAGGGCCACGTCGATCACCTGCCCCTGGCCGCCGCGCGCGTCGCGCTCGTACAGCGCCAGCAGCACACCGAGCGCGCCATGCAGGCCGGCGATGGTGTCGCCCAGCGACAGGCCCGCGCGCACCGGGGCGCGGCCGGGCTCGCCGGTCAGGTAGCGCAGGCCGCCCATGGCCTCGGCCACCGCGGCAAAGCCGGGTTCGTCCTTCTTCGGGCCGGTCTGGCCGTAGCCGGAAACCCGCACCATGATCAGGCCGGGATTGTCCGCGCGCAGCGACTCGAAGCCCAGGCCCCACTTTTCCATGGTGCCGGGCCGGAAGTTCTCGATCAGCACGTCGGCCCCGGCCGCCAGCTTGCGCACCACCGCCTGGCCTTCGGCCTGGCGCAGGTCGATGCAGATCGATTGCTTGTTGCGCGACTGTGCCTCCCACCAGACCGACGTCTCGCCATGCAACATGCGCCATTTGCGCAGCGGGTCGCCCTGCCCGGGCGGCTCGACCTTGACCACCTGGGCGCCGAAATCGGCGAGGGTCTTGGCGGCAAAGGGGCCGGCAATCAGTTGTCCGAGTTCCAGGACCCGAATGCCTTCGAGAATCTGTCGCGCCATGTGGAGGGTCTCCGTGCCGTATCGGTTGCTGCGTGCCGGGCATCCTGGCTATCTGCCGGCGCCACGCCTTGTTTCGACGCAGTTTGCCCTAGCCGCGCGCATGGCGGAATCGGCATTCGGAGAAGCGGGTTGTCTTGGAACGCGAAAGCTGTCCGGTCGGGCGCTTGCTCCAGGACGAAGCGAAGCGGGCCTGGCCAGGCGTGCGGCTGCAGACCGTACAAGCCGTGCGGCAAGGCCGCGCAACCACGCCGGGACCGTCTTGAAGCGACCGTTGTCCAGCCGGCTGCTCTCCTCCAGCAGGCGCGCGGCAAGCGACGTCACCTGCGGCAGGCTGACGAAGTCGTATTCGAGGGTATCGGCATAGCGCACCGGCCCGCGCTCCGAGAGCGGATGGTGCGGCGGCGTGACCAGCACCAGTTCGTCCTGGCGGTACTCGACGGTGACCAGGCCGGCGCTGGGCGTGCGGTCGGCAAAGATGCCGACGTCGGCGCGGTTCTCGACCAGCGCAGCCACGATTTCGCTGCTGTTCTGCTCTTCGAGCTCGATGCGGATGGTGGGATGCAGCGCCATGAAGGTCGCCAGGTCATCGGGCAGGAACTGCGTGATGGCCGAGGTATTGGCGCACACGCGCACCTGGCCGCGCACGCCGCTGGCGTAGTCGGACATCACGCCGGCCATGCGCTCCACATCCTGCAGGATGGTGAGCGCGTGATGGAAGCAGGCCTGCCCGGCCTCGGTCAGCTGCACGCCGGCGGCGTGGCGGAAGAACAGCGGCGCGCCGACSGCGGYYTCCAGGTCGGAGATGCGCTTGCTGGCCGCGGCCACGGCCAGGTGGGACTGGCGCGCGCCCGCGGAGATGCTGCCCTGGCGAGCCACAGCGACGAACAGCCCGAGCGTGACGAGGTCGAAGCGAGCAAGGTTCATGCGGTTGCGTTCAGCCCATGGAGGCAGGCACGGCTACACCGAGCGCCGGTCCATCACCGCGCGGGCGATGGTGCCGGCATCGACGTACTCCAGCTCGCCGCCCACCGGCACGCCGCGCGCCAGGCGCGACACCTTGAGTCCGCGCGCCTTCAGCATCTCGCCCACATAGTGCGCGGTGGCTTCGCCCTCGCTGGTGAAATTGGTCGCGACGATGACCTCGGCAACCGGGCCGCCCAGGGCCGGGTCGGTGGCGCGCGCCAGCAGCCGGTCCAGGTGGATCTCGCGCGGGCCGACGCCGTCCAGCGGCGAGAGCCGGCCCATCAGCACGAAGTACTGGCCGCGGTAGGTCAGGGTCTGCTCGATCATGGCCTGGTCGGACGGCGTTTCCACCACGCACAGCAGCGAGGCGTCGCGCCGCTCGTCCAGGCAGGTCGAGCAGATTTCCTGCTCGGTGAAGGTATTGCAGCGCGAGCAATGCTTGATGCCGTCGGCCGCGCCGCGCAGCGCGTCGCCGAGCTTGCGCGCGCCTTCGCGGTCGTGCTGCAGCAGATGGTAGGCCATGCGCTGCGCGGACTTGGGGCCGACGCCGGGCAAGACCCGCAGGGCCTCGATCAGCGCCTGCAGCGAAGTCGGTGGCGCGTTCTTCACGCGGCGCCTCCGTCGGCGGGGCGCCGGTCGGGCGCGGCCATGCTCACCACCGGCGTGTGGTGCAGCACGGTGGGAAACGGCTCGTAGAAATGGTGCAGCAGGGCCTTCCACTGCTGGTATTCGGGAGAGCCGCGGAAACCTTGCGTGTGATCTTCCAGCGTGCGCCAGCGGACCGTCAGCAGGTAGTCGGACGGCTGCTCGATACAGCGATGCAGTTCGAGCCCGAGGAAACCCGGCATGCCCGCGATGATATGGCGTGCGTGCCCGAAGGCCGCCTCGAAGGCGACCTCCTGGCCGGGCCGTACCGGCAGCACTGCGGATTCGAGGATCATGCCTGGCTCCGTTGCGCGCATCAGACTCGGGACGCGGCTCAGAACGGCATCTTGAAGCCCGGCGGCAGCGGCAGGCCAGACGTCATCGATCCCATCTTTTCCTGCGTGGTCGCCTCGGCCTTGCGCACGGCGTCGTTGAAGGCAGCCGCCACCAGGTCTTCCAGCAATTCCTTGTCCTCGCCCTCGGCCAGCAGGCTGGGGTCGATGGAGACGCGCTTGACGTCGTTCTTGCAGGTCATGGTCACCTTGACCAGGCCGGCGCCGGACTGGCCCTCGACCTCGATCAGGGCAAGCTGCTCCTGCATCTTCTTCATGTTTTCCTGCATCTGCTGGGCTTGCTTCATCAGCCCGGCCAGTTGGCCCTTCATCATGGAAAGCTCCTGATTAGCGTGTTGGATGGAAACCACGGGCCGCCGCGCGTCATGGGCGCCGGCGACCCGTCATGGAAGTCGTTCAATCGGTCAGGCCGCCCGCGGCTGGATCGACCCGGGCAGGATATGGCCGCCGAACTCGCGCAGCAAGCCCTGCACAAAGGGATCCCCCTCGATGGTGGCCTCGGCCTCGCGCTGGCGCTCGGCGCGCGCCTGGGCATCCGCCGCCGCCGCCGTATCGGCGACCGCGCCGATCTCGCATTGCACCCGCACCTCGGTACCGAGGTGCTCGCCCAGCGTCTGCTGCAGGCGCTCGACCACGCCGGCCTCGGTGATGGGCGCCACCGGCGCGCGCAGATGGAATGTACGCCCCACCACCTGTACCAGTTCGCTCTGGTAGGCAAGCTGCTGCGCCAGCCCCTTGAGCGACAGGCTGGCGGCCAGCGCCGGCCAGGCGCCGGTGAAGACCGGCGGCGTGCCGTCTTCGCCGGCCACCGGCGGCTTGGGCGGGGTAAGGCGCACGGCTGCGACAGGCTCTGCCGGTGCCGGTGCCGGCGCCTGTGCAGGAGCGGCCTGCACGGCTGGCCGGGCCGGCTCGCGGCGCTGTGGCGCCGGCTGCCGTGCGGGCATGGGTTCGGGATCGCTGCCGTAGGCGTCGCTGCCGTACGGACCAATGACCGGCAGGTCCGGCGGCAGGTCTTCCCACGGCGGCACGTCGCTGCTGCCGGCGAATTCCCACGGCGGGACATCGCCGGACGGGCCAGGAT
>NZ_JBFTND010000324.1:0-8965 GCF_056397305.1 Cupriavidus sp. 05N40 | reverse complement strand
CATCATCGACCCCGGCTCGAAGGTATCGGTCAGCACGCGGTTGCGCAGCTGCTCGCCGGACAGGCGGGTGCGGTCGTTGGGGTTGTAKGTCGGCCAGTTGGCCAGCGCCAGCACCTCGCCGGTCTGCGCGTCGAGCACCACCGCGCTGGCCGCCTTGGCCTTGCTGCGCTCGACGATGGCCTTGACCTCGTTGAAGGCCAGGTACTGGATCTTGGCGTCGATGGAGAGCTGCTGGTCCTCGCCATCGCGCGGCGTCTTGAGGATGCCGACGTCCTCCACCACGCGTCCAAGGCGGTCCTTGATCACCTGGCGCGCGCCGGACCTGCCGGCCAGCACGGGCTCGCGCGCGAGCTCCACGCCTTCCTGGCCGCGGTCCTCCACGTTGGTGAAGCCGACGATGTGCGCCATCGCCTCGCCTTCTGGGTAGAAGCGCTTGTACTCGCGGGTCTGGTGGATGCCGTCGATCTTGAGTTCGGCGATCTTGTCCGCGGCATCGGGCAGCACCTGGCGCTTCAGGTAGACGAAGCTCTTGTCTTCCGTAAACTTGCGGCGCAGTTCCTTGTCGCTCATGTCGAGCAGCTTGCCCAGCTGGCGGATCTTGTCCGCGTCGATCTCGTCGGGCACGTCTTCGGGGACCGCCCAGATGGCCTTGACCGGCAGGCTGGTGGCCAGCACCAGGCCGTTGCGGTCGAGGACCTTGCCGCGCGTGGCGGGCAGCTCCAGCGTGCGCTGGAAGCGCTTCTTGCCTTCGGCTTCGTAGAACTGGTTGCCCGGCCCCTGGATCCACAGCGCGCGCGCAGCCAGCGCGACGAAGGCGGCGAACATCATGAACACCACCATCTTCGAGCGCCACATCGGCAAGCGCAGGCCGAGCACGGGGCTGGCCGCGAACTGGCCGCTGCGCGGACGCGAGGCATTGCCGCGGGGCTGGCCGCGCTGGGCGTGCTGCGAAGGCCGGGCGATGGTCATGGCTTGCTCCCCTCGGGCGCCGAGGCCGCCGTCGCGGCCGCGGTTGCGGCCGGCTGAGGCTCGAGCACCACGCCGGCCAGGTATTGGGTCCTGCCGGGAAGGACCGGCGTCATCTTGAGCTGGGCGCGGGCCGCATCGGCAATGCGCGCGCTCTTGCCGAGCGCGCTTTGCTGGTACTGCAGGCGCGACCAGTCGATGTCGAGCTGCTTTTCTTCCGCCTGGGCGCGCTCGAAGGCGACGAACAGCGTGCGCGCCTGGTGCTGCGCGCTCACCAGCGAGAGCGCGCACAGCATCAACGCGGCGAGCAGGAAGAAGGTCAGGCGGTTCATGCGCGGCCAGCCTGTGCGGGCGCGCTCGCCGGCAGCTTCTCGGCCACGCGCATCACGGCGGAGCGCGCGCGCGGGTTGGCGGCGATTTCCTCGGCGCCCGGCTTGACCCGGCCAAGCAGCTTCAGCGTGGGCTGCGGCAACTGGTCAGCGCGCAGCGGCGCGCGGCGCAGGGCCGGATCGGCATCCTGCTGCGGACGGGCGTGTGCCTGCATGAACCGCTTGACGATGCGGTCCTCGAGCGAATGAAAGCTGATCACCACCAGCCGCCCCCCGGTCTGCAGCAAGTCGTACGCCGCGCTCAGCCCGCTTTCGAGGTCCGCAAGCTCTTGATTGACGTGAATCCGTAGAGCCTGAAAGGTGCGGGTCGCAGGGTCCTGACCCTTCTCGCGTGTTTTGACGGCTTTCGCCACGAGCGCGGCAAGCTCGGCAGTAGTGGTGAGCGGTCCGCCATGGCCGGGTTCGCTCCTGCGAGCAACAACCGCCTTTGCAATCTGTACAGCAAACCKTTCTTCCCCATAGTCCCGTATCACCCTCGCGATGTCGTGCTCTTCCGCCTGCGCCAGCCACTGCGCGGCGGTGATGCCGCGCGTGGTGTCCATGCGCATGTCCAGCGGTCCCTCGAAGCGGAAGGAGAACCCCCGCTGCGCGTCGTCGATCTGGGGCGAGCTGATCCCCAGGTCGAGCAATATCCCGGTCACCTTGCCGCGGCCCGCCAGCCGCTCGGCCATGTCGGCGAAGCTGGTGTGCTCAATGGAGAAGCGGGCATCCTCGATGGTGCCCGCCTCTGCGATTGCTGCCGGATCCTTGTCGAAGGCCACCAGTGCCCCGGCCGGCCCCAGCCGGGCCAGTATTGCCCGGCTGTGCCCCCCTCTGCCGAAGGTGCCGTCCACATAGACGCCATCCGGCCGCCAGACCAGGGCTTCGACAGCCTCGTCCAGCAACACGGTGCGATGGCGCAGGGCGGTGGTCCCCGGCGATTGGGTTGAGCTCATGACCTCGTCAGAAAGAGAAGTTCTTCAATGCATCCGGCATGCCCTGCGCCATCGCCTGCTGTTCCTTGGCGGCGTAGGTTGCGGCATCCCAGACTTCGAAATGGCTGCCCATTCCAAGCAGCATGACTTCCTTGTCGAGCAGGGCGGCGCCACGCAGCTCGGGCGCGATCAGCACCCGGCCCGCGCCGTCCATGTCGACATCCGCCGCGTTGCCCAGGAAGATGCGCTTCCACCAGTGCGCGTCCATCGGCAAGGCAGCGATGCGGGCACGGAAGTTTTCCCATTCAGGGCGTGGAAACAGCAGCAGGCAGCCGTCCGGGTGCTTTGTCAGCGTTACCCGGCCCTCGGCCTGCTGTTGCAGCGCTTCACGGTGCCGCGCCGGGATGGACATCCGGCCCTTGGCATCCAGTGACAGCGCCGATGCGCCCTGAAACAAGCTTGCTCCCGATCCGCGCCAACCGATCTACGCCGGCTGGCGTGTAAACCCCGTAAAGCCGACGTTTGGGGGATGATCCCACGGCCAGCCCGCTTTTTCACACAAAAATACACTTCCTCACACTATTTCCCACTTTAGAGGAAGCGATTTGGCGGGTCAAGGCTCGCCGCAAGGCAACAAACCGGGTTTTTTTAATCAGAACAATGACTTAGCACGCACTCTTCACGCACCGAAAAAGTGAATCCCTAATGAAATGAAGATCTTATGGAGGAAAGCAGAGAAACCACCTGAGAACAACCGGGGAAGGAACTGCCTGCAGCACGAAAATCAGCCTCGCGGGACCGATGGAAGGATACAACGTTTTGTCGTCTACCCTGCGTAAGCGGGGGCCCGACGCCGGGGGCGGGCGACATCGCCGGGCGCCTCTCGCCCTGCCGGCCGGTCAGATGCGGTAGGCGGCCGTGGTCATGACGCGGGACGCGGCCCGCATCATCGCGCGCACCGGCGCAGGCAGCGGCATGCCGCCGGCATCCCGGGCGGCGGCGCCGTGGCGCGCTTCGTCGTCGCGCATCTGCTCCAGGATCGCGCGCGAGCGCAGGTCGGCGGGAGGGATCTGCCCGAGATGGCCATTGAGGTGCTGCTCGACCTGGTTCTCGGTCTCGGACACAAAGCCGAGGCTGACGCGGTCGCCCGCGCGGCCGGCGGCCCAGCCGATGGCGAACGCGCCGGCGTACCAGAGCGGGTTGAGCAGGCTGGTGCGCGAGCCCAGTTCGCGCAGGCGCTCGGCGCACCAGCCGAGGTGGTCTTCTTCCTCGCGCGCGGCCTCGTCCATCTGCGCGCGCACCTGCGGGGTCCGGGCGGTCAGCTTCTGCGCCTGGTAGAGAGCCTGCGCGCAAACCTCGCCGACATGGTTGATGCGCATGAGCCCGGCCACGTGGCGGCGCTCTTTCTCGTCGAGCGGGTCGCCTTCCGGCGCCAGGCCCGCCGCGGGATTGTCCCGGCTGGCCCGGGTCACGCCCGCGATCGCGCGCAGGGCCACATCGAATTCGCGAATCAAGTTATCCATGGATGCATGCACTCGTGATGGCTTCCGGGCGTGTCCTTCGACGCTGCCGGCACAAGGTCCGGACCTGCGTGGATTCACCCTCGGGATTTCCCGCATTGTACCGTGACCGCCCTGCAGGCCGCGCCGCGCCTGGGCCTGCAGGTGCCTCGCCTGTCGCGGATCCGATACTCCAAAACCCTGAGTTGTGAAAAGCTGACAAGGGCAGCGAACCCGATTGTGAAACGGAGGTGGTTTGTTACAGTACTTGGCAACTTCTGACGAAGTTGGGTAAGCGGGCGAATGGAGACTCAGGAGGTTTCTCCGCTGACCACACCAATAATTCTTACGTGGAGATCATCGAGCATGAAAAAATCGCTTTTCGCGTTGGCGGCCCTTGGCCTTCTTGCTGGCGCGGCGCAGGCCCAGTCGAGCGTGACACTGTACGGCGTTGTCGACATGAACCTCGAATACGTCAGCCACCTGGGTACGCAAGTGCCTACGGCTGCCAATGGCTTCAATGCCGGCCCGGGCGACAACGCATACCGCCTGACGTCCGGCGGCCTGTCCGGCTCGCGCTGGGGTCTGCGCGGCGTGGAAGACCTGGGCGGTGGCCTGAAGGCGCTGTTCGTGCTCGAAAGCGGTTTCGGCCTCGATGACGGCAAGTCGCAGCAAGGCAGCCGCCTGTTCGGTCGCCAGGCTTACGTGGGTATCGAAAGCGCCCAGGTCGGCCGCTTCACCTTCGGCCGCCAGTACACCACCCTGTTCGACCTGCTGGCCAACTTCTCGCCCAGCGGCTACGCAACCCAGTATGAACCGGTGGTGGCCCAGCTCGGCCTGAACTTCCGCTCGGACAACACCGCCAAGTACACGGGCGTGTTCGGCCCGGTGACCGCGATCGCGCACTGGACCTTCGGCAACGGCGTGGCCGGTGGCGGCGAAGTGCCGGGGCAATTCCGCCGTGACTCCGGCTACGGTGCCGGCGTGGCCTATGCCGCCGGCCCGTTCGGCGCGACCATCGCCTACGACCAGTACAACCCGACCCTGGACGCGACTGGCAACACCGGCACGTTCAAGAAGGCCGCGGTGGCCGGCAGCTACGCCTTCGGCCCGGCCAAGATCATGGGCGGTTATCGCTGGGGTCAGTCCAAGGCACCGACCGGCGCCACGGTCCTGCGCGACGACTACTACTGGATCGGCGCCAACTACCAGGTCCTGCCGGCCCTGGGCCTGACGCTGCAGTACAACTACGACGACGTGAAGAACCTCGCCGGCGTCAACGTGAAGAACCCGTGGGGCGTGGGCCTGGGCATCCGCCACAAGTTCTAAACGCATCCACGCGGCTTTTGCAAAGGCACCTTCGGGTGCCTTTTTTCATGGCGGCGGACTAGGGCATCACCTCATCGGCACCTCCGCCGGCGGGCACTAGAATGCACAAGCCTTCGGCAGCCACCGCGCGGCCGCAGCCCGACCAACCAGGAGACACCATGCACCGCCCCCGCCGCCGCGCGACCCATATGCTGCTTGCCAGCGCCGCCAGCGCATGCCTTGCGCTGCTTGCCGGCGTCGCGCCCGCGCATGCCGCCGACCCTTATCCCAACAAGCCGATCCGCCTCGTGGTGCCGTTCTCGGCCGGCGGCACCACGGACATCCTGGCGCGCGCGGTGGCGGCCGAACTGTCCAAGCTGCAAGGCTGGAACGTGGTGGTGGACAACCGCCCCGGCGCCGGCGGCAATATCGGCGCGGACATCGTCGCCAAGGCCGCGCCCGACGGCTACACGCTGCTGATGGGCACGGTGGGCACGCACGGCATCAACCAGTCCCTGTACGGCAAGCTGCCGTTCGACCCGATCAAGGATTTCGCGCCGATCACCGAGGTGGCATCGGTCCCCAATGTGCTGGTGGTCAACCCGGCCTTCGCGCAGCAGAACCGCATCAACAGCGTCCCTGACCTGATCGCTTACGCGCGCGCCAATCCCGGCAAGCTCAACATGGCATCGAGCGGCAATGGCACCTCCATCCACCTCGCCGGCGAGCTGTTCAAGACGCAGACGAAAACCTTCATGGTGCATTTCCCGTACAAGGGCAGCGGCCCGGCGCTGACCGACCTGGCCGGCGGCACCATGCAGCTCATGTTCGACAACCTGCCGTCGTCGATGTCGCTGATCAAGGCCGGCAAGCTCAAGGCGCTGGCGGTGACGAGTGCCAGGCCGTCGCCGGCGCTGCCCGGCGTGCCCACCGTGGCCGAAGCGGCCAAGCTGCCGGGCTACGAAGCCAGCTCCTGGTTCGGCCTGCTGGCGCCGGCCGGCACGCCGCACGAGATCGTCGCGCGCATCCAGCAGGAAGTGGCGCGCTCGCTGGCCACGCCGGCCGTGCGCGACAAACTTCAGGCGCAGGGTGCGGACCCGGTCGGCAATACGCCGGAGCAGTTCGCGGCATTCATCCGCGCCGAGCACACAAAGTGGGCCAAGGTCGTCAAGGACTCGGGCGCCAAGGTGGACTGAACCCTCAGTCCGGACCCGCCCGGCGCGCGAGCGCATATACTTGAGGCATCAAACAACCTGCCTGCCGCGATGCCCACCACTACTGCCGCCGAGATCGCCGTCAAGGCCGGCGCCGATGAGCCGCCGGTCGATCTCGAAACCCGAGCCGACGATGCCAGCCACGATGGCCTCACAGACCAGCTCCAGCAAGAAGGCCTGGTATCGCGCGAGGCGTTGCCGAGCGACCGCCGGGCCTACCTGATCCGCCTCACGCCGGCCGGGCGCGCGGCGTTCTCCAAGATGGCGCGTGCGCACGAAGACTGGATCGAGCAGTTGTTCGGCGGCCTGCCGCAGGCCGACCGGCGCGCCCTGTTCCGCCTGCTGGGCCGCCTCAAGACCGGGCTGGCAAGCGCATGAGCACGCCGCGCTGCGGGCCGCAAGCGCGCCGCCTTTGCGTGCCGCTGGCGGCATGCCTGATGCCGTTGCTGCTGGTGGCCGCCTGCCAGGGCACGCCCGCGCAGCCGAAGATCGAGGCGCTCGCCTACACCATCAAGCTGGGGCATATCAGCGCCAAGACCGCGGTGGGCACCATGGACGCCCCGGGCCCCGGCGCCTTCGATTCGTCCGTGAGCGTGGCGGCGGCGAATGGCGGGGGCTGGAACGGTGGCGCCGCCAGCGTCGGCGTCGCGGTCAACCTGAACCAGCTCTTCCACCCGCAGCCGAGGCAGCAGGTCGACCTTTACCAGTACAAGGTAACGACCGAGGATGGCACGGTCGACACCGTCAACGGCCCGGCCGCACCGGGGCTCGATCCTGGCGCGTGCGTGCGCCTGATCTATCCCGACGGCACGCCGGTCCCGCGGATGGTGCCTTCGTCCGAATGCTGAGCGCGGGCGCAGCCCGCGTCCCGGGCCTGCGCCCCCAAACGCGCAACGGCCTCCCTTGCGGGAGGCCGTTGCGCGTTGCTGTGCCTGGCTTACGCCGCCTGGCGGCTGTCGCGCAGCTCGCGGCGCAGGATCTTGCCCACATTGGTCTTGGGCAGCTCGCCGCGGAACTCCACGTACTTGGGCCGCTTGTAGCCGGTCAGCCGCTCCTTGCAGAAAGAGATCAGCTCGGCTTCGGTGAGCGCCGGATCCTTCCTGACCACGAACAGCTTGACCACTTCGCCGGAGTGCTCGTCGGGCACGCCCACGGCGGCCACTTCCAGCACGCCCGGGCACTCGGCGACCACGCCTTCGATCTCGTTCGGGTACACATTGAAACCGGACACCAGGATCATGTCCTTCTTGCGGTCGACGATCTTGGTATAGCCGCGCGCGTCCATCACGCCGATGTCGCCGGTCTTGAAGAAGCCGTCCGGCGTCATGACCTTGGCGGTCTCGTCGGGGCGGTTCCAGTAGCCTGCCATGACCTGCGGGCCGCGCAGACAGATCTCGCCGGCCTGGCCGAGCGGCACGTCGCGGCCGTCGTCGTCGCGGATGGCAATGTCGGTCGACGGCAGCGGCAGGCCGATGGTGCCGGAGAAGGCGTCGGTGTCGGTCGGGTTGCAGGTCGCCGAGGGCGACGTCTCGGACAGGCCGTAGCCTTCGATGATCGGGCAGCCGGTCCGGGCCAGCCATTTCTTGGCCACCGCCTCCTGCACCGCCATGCCGCCGCCGTTGGCCACCCGCAGGCCGGAGAAATCGACCTTGTCGATCTCCGGGTTGTTGATCAGGGCGTTGTACAGCGTGTTGACCGCCGGGAACATATTGAACTTGTACTTCTGCAGCTCCTTGATGAAGCCGGGGATGTCGCGCGGATTGGGGATCAGCACGCTCAGGCCGCCGCTGCGCATGCCCAGCAGGCAGCAGACCGTCAGCGCGAAGATGTGATACAGCGGCAGCGCGGTGATGGTCACCACCTGGTCGATCGGCGCGCCCTTGGCCAGCGCCGGCTGCATCCAGGCCTCGGACTGCAGCACATTGGAAACGATGTTCCGGTGCAGCAGCACGGCGCCCTTGGAAATGCCGGTGGTGCCGCCGGTGTACTGCAGGAAGGCGATGTCGTCGGGGCCGGTGGTGGCGGGCAGCAACTGCATGCGGCTCCCCTCTTCCAGCACGGTGTTGAAGCGCACGCAGTTGGGCAGCTCCCAGGCCGGCACCATCTTCTTGACGTTGCGCACCACGAAATTGACGATGGCGCCCTTCACTCCTCCCAGCATGTCGCCCATGCTGGCCACCACCACATGCTTGACCGGCGTGGCGGGCAGCACCTGCTCCAGCGTGGTGGCGAAGTTCTCCAGGATGACGATGGCCTCTGCGCCGCTGTCCTTGAGCTGGTGCTCGAGCTCGCGCGGCGTGTAGAGCGGATTGACGTTGACCACCACGAAGCCGGCGCGCAGCACCGCGGCCAGCACCACGGGGTATTGCAGCACGTTCGGCATCATGATGGCCACGCGCGCGCCGGGCTTGAGCCCGCGCGACTGCAGCCAGGCGGCGAACTGCCGCGAGAGACGGTCGACGTCGCCGTAGGTGATCGCCTTGTCCATGCAGACGAAGGCGCGGCGACCGGCGTAGGTACGGAAAGACTCCTCCAGCAGTGCATAGAGGTCGCGGTAGAAGGCGCGCGCCATGCTGCCCAGCCACGCCACCGTTTCGGGGCGCAGGTACTGGTTGTCGCGAAAGCTCAGCGTGGCGGGCACATGGCAGTCGATGCAGCGACGCGCCATTTCCAGC
>NZ_JBFTND010000323.1:0-5243 GCF_056397305.1 Cupriavidus sp. 05N40 | reverse complement strand
AGCGTGTTGGCCATCGCCTGGACGTAGTGAATGCCGCAATGCACGCCGGAGGGGCCCAGCGGATAGAAGCCGTTGTCGGCCAGGCTGAGCGCCGTGTAGTAGAGCGCGGCGTCGCGCACCTCCTTGCCGGCCTTGTCTTTGAAGGGGAATTTGAACGAGGGCATGGTCACTCCGTGCGCTTGCGAATCGCCCGAGACGGGAAGAAGAAGTCGCCGGCCGTGTGCTGCAAGGAGAATCTCAGGTCGGACTGACCTGGCATCGTTGACCCCCTTTTTTGGGGACGCCGGGCAATGCCGCTGCATCACGCCGCGTTCGACGGGTCGAAGCCAAGCAGCCTGCCCCATGGGATCGGAGCGCCCGCACGCGAACGCTCAGGCATGCCGACACAAAGAGCCGGACTTCCTTTGAACAAAGCTTATTTGGAATGTTGGTCCAGCCAACTCAGCCTGGATGTAGGAAAAGGCTGGTTTTTACGGTGAAACGTCTGCCATGCGACCGAATACTTCTGCCATGGCAGCACGCGCCAAACGCAGTCAGGAGCGCGCTGCTCGGCAGATGAGCCGATGTCATTTACACCGATTGCGCGTGGTCGCAGGCGTATGGTTTTACCCCTTGGCCCATGTATCGGCGTCGACCGCTGTTGAATAGGGTCGTCACATGGCAAAAACCCCCGTCGCCTCAACGGCCGACGGGGGTTTTCAGGTGGTCTGGAACGACGGGAGCGGGTCGATTCAGCTCAAACGTTGATCAKACGTTAAACAAGAAATTCATCACATCCCCATCCTTCACCACATACTCCTTCCCTTCCGCCCGCATCTTCCCGGCTTCCTTGGCGCCTTGCTCACCCTTGAAGGCAATGAAGTCCTCATAGGCGATGGTCTGCGCGCGGATGAAGCCGCGTTCGAAGTCGGTGTGGATCACGCCGGCGGCCTGCGGGGCGGTGTCGCCCACGTGGATGGTCCAGGCGCGCACTTCCTTCACGCCGGCGGTGAAGTAGGTCTGCAGGCCGAGCAGGGTGAAGCCGGCGCGGATCACGCGGTCCAGGCCCGGTTCTTCCATGCCGAGGTCGGCCAGGAACACGGCCTTGTCCTCGTCTTCCAGGTCGGCGATCTCGGCTTCGATGGCGGCGCACACGGCGACCACCGGCGACTTGGTCTTGGCGGCGTGGGCGCGCACGGCGTCCAGGTGCGGGTTGTTCTCGAAGCCGTCTTCGCGCACGTTGGCCACGTACATGGTCGGCTTGGCGGTGATCAGGCAGAGCGGCTTGATGGCGGCCCATTCCTCGTCGGAGAGGTCGAGCGTGCGCACGGCCTTGGCTTCGTTGAGCACGGCCTGGGCCTTCTCCAGCACGGCCACCAGGCGCAGCGCTTCCTTGTCGCCGGCGCGCGCGGGCTTGATGTAGCGGGCGTGGGCCTTTTCGACGGTGGAGAGGTCGGCCAGCGCAAGCTCGGTATTGATCACTTCGATGTCCGACAGCGGATCGACCTTGCCGGCCACATGGATCACGTTCTCGTCTTCGAAGCAGCGCACCACGTGGGTGATGGCGTCGGTTTCGCGGATATTGGCCAGGAACTGGTTGCCCAGGCCTTCGCCCTTGGAGGCGCCCGCCACCAGGCCGGCGATGTCGACGAATTCGACCACGGCCGGCAGGATGCGCTCGGGCTTGACGATCTCAGCCAGCTTGGCAAGCCTCGAATCCGGCACTTCCACCACGCCCACATTGGGCTCGATGGTGCAGAACGGATAGTTTTCGGCGGCGATGCCGGCCTTGGTCAGGGCATTGAACAGCGTGGACTTGCCGACGTTGGGCAGGCCGACGATGCCGCATTTGAGGCTCATGGTAGAAGGCTTGAAATAGCAAAACCCCTATTCTAGCGGATGGGCGTCGCCGGGCCGTGCCTGAGGCGCCGTCAACCGGGGTGCTACGCCGCTTGCCCCGCGGCGTTGGCCGCCGCACGTGGCGCTCAGAGCCAAAGTGCCGGGGTGGCTATAATCTCCCCATGACTCGTCCATCCCCCTCCCGTTTCCAGGTTGCCGTGGTCGGCGGCGGCATCGTCGGCAAGGCTTGTGCGTTGTTGCTGGCCCAGCAGGGCATGCAGGTGGCGCTGATCGCGCCGCGTCCGCAGGCCCCCGCGCCGGAGGCGGACCAGTGGGACAGCCGCATCTACGCATTCTCTTCGAGCTCGCAGGCCTTGCTGGCGCAGTTGCGCGTCTGGGAGGCGCTGAACCCGGCGCGCGTGCAGCCGGTCTGCGACATGCGGGTGTTCGGCGATGCCAGCGCGGCGCGCGAGGATGCTGCCGCTGCCGGAGACCTGCATTTCTCGGCCTACGCGGCCACGGTGCCGCAGCTGGCCTGGATCATCGAGTCGGGCCATGTGGAGCGGGTGCTCGATACTGCCTTGCGCTTCCAGCACCAGGTGCACTGGTTCGACGATACCGCCGCGGCCTTCCTGCGCGATCACGATGGCGCCACGCTGACGCTGGGCGGTGGCGACAAGGTGCGCGCGGCGCTGGTGGTGGGCGCGGACGGCGCGCGCTCGTGGTTGCGCGACCAGTGCCATATCCCGGTTTCCAAGCGTCGCTACCGCCAGCTTGGCGTGGTGGCCAATTTCGAATGCGAGCATCCGCACCAGGACACGGCCTGGCAGTGGTTCCTGGGCGTGCCGCCCAAGCTGATGGCCGACGAGGAGCCGGCCAACGGCGAGATCCTGGCGCTGCTGCCCTTGCCGGGGCGGCGCGTGTCGATGGTGTGGTCTGCCGACGAGGGCCATGCCGCCGAGTTGCTGGCCCTGTCGCCTGAGGCGCTGGCCGACACCGTAATGCAGGCAGCCAGCGGCGCCGTGGGCCGCCAGTTCGGCACGCTGCGCTGCGTGACGCCGGCGCAGGGTTTCCCGCTGGTGCTGCAGCGGGCCGAGCAGTTCGTGCAGCCGCACGTGGCGCTGGTGGGCGACGCCGCCCACGTGGTGCATCCGCTGGCCGGCCAGGGCATGAACCTGGGCTTGCGCGACGTGGCGGAACTTGGCCGCGTGATGGCTGCCAGGGAATCGTTCCGCGGCGAGGGCGACCTGCGCCTGCTGCGCCGCTACGAGCGCGCGCGCGCCACGGACCTGTTGTCGCTGACGGCTGCCACCGATGGCCTGCACCGGCTGTTTTCGCTGCCCGGCGGCATTGCGCACACGGTACGCAATGCCGGCATGCGGGCGGTGGGCGGGCAACCGCTGCTCAAACGCTTTCTTATCGGCCGTGCGCTGGGCTGAGCCCTGAACACTGCGCGCCGAATCACCGAATTTCTGGAGTCATCATGTTGCAATTCCTGCGCCGCCGCCCCGCACTGTCGGCCACCGTCGCCACCATCGCTGGCGGCCTGGCTGCGGCCGGCTTCGCGCTGCACGCCATGGCGGCGGGCGAGCCCGGCACCGATCGCATCAAGGAGTCGATCCAGAAGATGCTGGGCGGGCGCGCCGAGGTCAAGAGCGTGTCCAAGACGCCGGTGCCGGGCCTGTTCGAGGTCAATATCGGCGGGCAGGTGGTCTATACGGACGCCACCGGGCGCTATGTCATCAACGGCGAGATGGTCGACACCAAGACCGGCACCAACCTGACCGAAGAGCGCGTGGCCGACCTGAACCGCATCAAGTGGTCGGACCTGCCGCTGGCGCGCGCCATCAAGTGGAGCAAGGGCGACGGCAGCCGCCAGGTGGCGGTGTTCTCGGACCCGAACTGCGGCTATTGCAAGCGCATCGAGCAGACCTTCCAGCAGATGGACAACATCACGGTCTACACCTTCCTCTACCCGGTGCTGTCGCCGGATTCGGAGGTGAAGGCCAAGCAGGTCTGGTGCGCCACCGACCGCACCAAGGCCTGGCGCGACTGGATGCTCAACCGCGTCGCGCTGACCGGCAACGGCAGCTGCAAGACCCCCGTGGACGAGAACCTGAGCCTGGGCCAGAGCCTCAATATCACTGGCACCCCGGCCGTGTTCTTCATGGACGGCACCCGCATCCCCGGCGCCGCCGACGCCGCCACGCTCGAGCGCAAGCTCGCCAGCCTCAAGAAGTAAGCTCCGCGCCGGCGGCCTTTCCGGCGCCGTGCGTGCCGGACCGGCCGGCGCCTCGTTCATCAGACTTTCGACATCCGCATATCCGGAGGGAGACATCATGACGTTCCAGGCATTGCTGCTGACCCAGGCCGACGGCGCCACCCAGGCCGCCGTTACCGCGCTCGAAGAATCCGCACTGCCGGCCGACGGCGACGTGCTGGTCGCGGTCGACTATTCCACCATCAACTACAAGGATGGCCTGGCCATCACGGGCCGCGCGCCGGTGGTGCGCAAATGGCCGATGGTGGCGGGCATCGACGGGGCCGGCACGGTGCTGGAGTCCGCGCATCCGCGCTGGAAGGCCGGCGACCGCGTGGTGCTCAACGGCTTTGGCGTGGGCGAGACGCACTGGGGTTGCCTGGCGCAGCGCGCACGGCTCAAGGGCGACTGGCTGGTCAGGCTGCCCGACGCGTTCAACGCGCAGCAGGCCATGGCGATCGGCACGGCCGGCTACACCGCCATGCTGTCGGTGCTGGCGCTGGAGCGCGCCGGCGTGAAGCCGGGCGACGGCGAGGTGCTGGTGACCGGCGCCTCGGGCGGCGTGGGCACGGTGGCGATCGCGCTGCTGTCCAGGCTGGGCTACCGCGTGGCGGCGTCCACCGGCAAGACCGCCGAGGCCGATTTCCTCAAGGCGCTGGGTGCGTCGGAGGTGATCGACCGGACCGAACTGGGCAAGCCGAACAAGCCGATGCAGAAGGAACGCTGGGCCGCGGTGGTGGACTCGGTAGGTTCGCACACGCTGGTCAATGCCTGCGCGCAGGTGCGCTACGGCGGCGCGGTGACATGCTGCGGGCTGGCACAGGGGCTGGATTTCCCGGCCTCGGTGGCACCCTTCATCCTGCGCGGCATCACGCTGTACGGGATCGACAGCGTGATGGCGCCGATGGCCCGGCGCGAGGAGGCCTGGCAACGGCTGGCGACCGACCTGGCGCCGGACCGCCTGCGCGCCATCACGACCGAGATCGGCTTGTCCGGGGCCATCGAAGCCGGGCGCAAGATCGTCGAGGGCGGCATGCGCGGGCGCGTGGTGGTCAACGTGAACGCCTGAACATCAGCGTCCGGAGCCGCGCCGGGCACGGGCGGCTCCGGAGGATCGCGCGGGCATGGCGCTACAATCACGCTCATGAAGCCGATCCACTACGCC